>JBDNFH010000221.1:0-10073 GCA_041689915.1 Candidatus Nanopelagicales bacterium
ACAGATCCCCTGGTTAAGGACTTAATCAATGTAGTCAGCACTGTGGGCGTATTCCAATTGCTCAACACTGGGCTGGTAGTCGGCGATGATTCCTGTGAGGCCGACACCTTGCTCTTTAGCGAGCTCCCTAAGCCGCGTTTGGGCGACAGGGAGCCGCCTGCCTTGAGTGGGGTGGCTCTCGCTGAACACTCATTCCACATATTCATCGCAATGCACCAAAGCGATTGTGTTCGAGAATGGGTAACTGGCGTCTAACATCTGTTTCTCCTTCGGTTTGCTCGTTCCCGCAGGCAAACGCCGATACGGGCACCTCTTCCCTTGGAGCCACCGTCACGAGAGGCGGTTGGCAGGTGATCAGCCAAGGGGCTTGCGATCAGCCATCTGGAGCTAGTTACAGATTGACATAGGGGACTGACGTTGAACCCACCATCGGTCACATTGACGTGTCTTGTTTCTTAAAATACAGCGCTTCTCACAATGGGAAACACCAATCAAAGTGAAGCAAGAATATTATCCAATGCCCTTGCAAGCGCTGGCACATTTGCTCACCTAACGACAGGGCAACACTTCCCTCTTTGAATTGATTAACTTCAACGGCTATCCCATGCACATCCACCACGAGGGCGCGCAGGCCTGTGGACCGATCCTCGGTTATGACATGTGTGCGCGCCGGCGATGCCAGAATTCCTCGGTCGGCCAGCGATCCTCCGCCGCGTAGTACTGGTGCTGGAGTGCTTGATGCTCTGCAAAGAGTAACGCTAAATCTGTTCGCCAAGCGGTGACCGCGTTCGCTCCAGTTAAAAGTGCTCTGGCCACCTTGGCCCCCAATAGGATTCCGGTCATGAGTCCCTGGGAGGACAACGGATCCCACGACGCTGCGGCATCGCCCACGGCCAACCACAGCGGGTTGCCTTCGCAGTCCTGATCTTCGTTGCCAATTGCACGAAGGACGGAGGTGTCTGCTCGGTGCGTGTGGATCTCAAGAATTTCTGGTTCACTTGAGAGGCCCACGAGGTCCTGAATGTATGTGGTCCGGTGATAAGCGCTGCGCCAGAAATCCCCTCGCACGCCTCGGTCGGGGAGGAGGTCCGCATCGGTCAAGAAAGCGACCACTCGCCTACCCGAGGGAAGTGGAGTCGTGTACCACCAACCGGATGGACACGACTCGATCGACGTTCCCGCGCGTGAATCTCCCTGGTGATCTGACACCGCGATCATTGCCATCAGCCGGTCGGACTTGCTCCGCCGGGCGCCGATGCGCGCGGCCATGAAAGATTGACGCCCGGTTGCGTCCACCAGTGTTCGGGCAGAGATCTGCCCAGCGAACTGCCCTGCGAAATGCCCCCCGATCTGACCGTAAGCGCCCCGTGCTGACCGACACGTCAACCGCCATTGGTCACCCTGCGCAACAAGGCCCCTCGCGTGCGCCTGAAAAAGATGTGCGCCAGCATCACTCGCCGCAATCCGCGCATCCGCATCAAAGACCGCGCGGTCCAGAATCCAGGCGTCGTCAAGCGGGTTCATCAAAAAATCTGTGACAACAAATTGATCACTGCCCCAACTTGCACCGGTGCCGTGGGCAACTAGGTGAGGAGTTTCTTCGGTGAGCAGTGGGCCGAACACGGAATTCACCAGCGACGTGGAGCCAGGTGGCAGGCTTTCACCGGGCCAACCGTTGGGGGGATCCCCCGAATCAACGAGGGCAACGCAACATCCACCCCTGGCCAACTCCGCCGCACATGCACTACCTGCTGGGCCGCCACCAACCACTACTACGTCGAACTCGCTTACTCCGGAATCTCCCAAGGTTCGCAGCACGATCAGATCCAGCCTTGGAACACCACTCCACCTGGGTTGGCCAGACCTGAAGCGAAAGTGCTCACCGCACCGATCTCCCCCTCCAGAGCAACGCGATCAATTCGATTTGCGGTCGGGTTGGCGCAACTCACGTACATGGATTCGGCTCCGTCGAATGCAATACCGAACGGACCGTCAAGGGGTACTCCTTGCAGTGTGAACGGCAACTTGCGACCACGTGGATCGAACTTACGCACCAGATTTGACGAGCGCTCCACCACGAACAGATTTCCGTGATCATCCCAAGCCATACTCCTCGGGGAAGGAAGACCAGTGATCCATTGCGGATTGAGCATCTGTGTCAGCAGCGGGTCGTAACGCAGAATCACGTTGTCGCCCATGTCGGTGACGAGCAGTGCGCCGTCGGGCGCCACGGCAACGGCAACCGGTGCGAATGTGTTCGACTTTCGGGTTATCAGTTTTTCTACCGAGCCATCAGTCCTGATGACCGACACCCACCCGGTGTCCCCGCTGCCGCAGCAGTAAACATTGCCCCAACGATCACATGCAACGCCGACGGGTCGTGACAACCCCCGAGCGATCGTGCTGGCTTCACCGGCTGCAGTGATTCGGACAACCCAGCCAGCATCCATGACGGCGGCGTACAGATTTCCCATTGAATCACTGGCGATGCCCTCCGGGCGAGCAAGTGGAAATGGCAGGGAGACAACACTCACATTGCCATCGAAGTCGATTGATCGCAACGAATTGTCGTCCGAATTAGTCACGATCAGCGGGAACAGCGACAGGGGCTCTCGCCCGTACCAGTTGGGGGTGTCCGGTGCCTCTCCGACAAAGCCCACGCGGGATTCAACCGCCATCCGGGCCGGGAATTTTCCATCACGTGGACCCTCGCGTTCGCGCACGACACCCAACTTGAACCACTCTTGGACCATGAGCGACAAAACAGTTCCGTTGTCCTTGGTCGTGATGTACCGCTCCCAATTCGCTCGGCGCCCGAAAGCAGCCCGACGCTCGTCCAGGCTCCTGTCCGTATCAACGACGATCGCGTAATCCTCGGCCGTCAGCACCGAGTTCGGGATCCGAGCCGACCAGAAAGATGGCAGGACCGGCGACACCCCTTTGACGTATCCGAATCGGCAACTCGCAGCGTCGACCTGCCAGGGGACCCCCATCCACTTCACCAGGTCTCCGGGGCCAATCTGTGACAGTGGCCCACTTCGGGAGGTGGCTACCTCGGGGGTGAGTGTTTCGCCGTAAACCTTGATGTTCGGTTTACTGGAATCTGCTTTGAGACGCATGCTCGTTGTCCATATCCAAGGGACCCGCGCAATCCAAGGAAATTCCACACCCGGATGAAACGCGCCACCAAGACAACCGTCTAAAGCGGCCCGATCTAGTGAGGTCGGCTGTTTCTGCAACGGAACGTCCGCTAGTCGCTCATAAACCTTGAGTGTGCCCACCGTGAAATCACCACGAGCCCAAGAGCGCAAGTGAGCGAATTGTACGGGGGTGATCGCCAGCCATTGGCGTGGCTCTGACCGGGTAATCGGGATAGAAACCATGTCACCGTACTCCTGCGGTTCCAGTGACGGTTGCACGGTTGAATATTCGGGGTCTCGGAAGGTTGCTAAAATTTCTTCACGCAACTTACGGTTGCTCTGTGAGCGATCCATCAACCGCACCTGCCACGCATCACTTGACCAATCCCGAAGTGACCCGAAACCATTCGTTGCGAGGTACCCGGAATTCACCCACTGCATATCCGTCATGCGGTTGAACATCGGCGCGATATCGCGGTGAAATTGTGTTCTCGGACGCTTAATGCGGCCGGCACCCACCAGCCCCGCGAAAGCAGCGTCGTAGAGGGTGACCAGCCCTGCGCCAATACCGGGGCCGTAGTTTGGTCCGGCGCACAACACCCACCCCGGGTCGGAATCAAAAATGCGGCCGTCAATGCTCACTCGAGCGTGTATCCGACCATCACTTGTCGTGTCCGTCCAGCCGTCATTGTCGGCGAAGCCACTTAACGGCGGCGAATCCGGCCCAGAAATCGCCTCCCCGTTTCCCGGAAACACGATCAGCCGACCCAACCCGTCGGTGGTGATTTCACCCAACGTGACCGGCACGCCCAGAAAACTTCCACCGTCCAAAACTTGAGGGGCTGCTCCCGCGCCGGAGACACTGCGCTCGGTCGACACAACGGCAAGTGATGCGCGATCGGCAACATTGGCGTTACGGAGTTTGGTCGGTTCAGCTTGTGGAAGATCAAGTGGCGCGTCCGCCCCGTACCATGCTGCTTTGGCGTTACCCACTTTTACCCGCCAACTAACGTCACCGTGAACCGCGGTGATTTCACCGAGGACAACGCCATCGGCGTCGAACGCGTAAAGACGGAAACGCGCCACCTGCTTCGCCATCGCACCCGATGAGTCTTTAAAAGGACCCGACGGGAGGGCTTCTGGGACTTCCGCTGCGAAATAAAAAGTGTCTTTGCTGTTACCAACCCGAGCAATACCGATAGCGGGATGCACTGCGATCCGGGCTATTCGTTTCACGTCAATGTTTCCCGTCGACCCTTGGGCAACATTGGGTAGCGACAACGCCGCCGCACCTGCCGCACTGGCTGCTAGAAATTTGCGCCGCGAAAGAAGGAAACTCATCGTGCGAGTATCACACAAACGGGGGTGGGATCACGTGGATCAAGTAACGAGGTCACGTCAGAAACTCACGCGGCTATACCGAGTGTCCCTACCGCGATGGACAAGGTTCTATTGGGGGATTCCTGGGTCGATATTGAGCGGGAGTTCCGGGCCACACGTCCCGACTCCCCCGGTTACGTCCTCGAGCACTTCGTCACTCAATTCGATTTCTTCGATTGGGTATTTGGGTTAACCTCGGCTGGGTTCATGTTCCAACAGTAACGACAAGGTGTCACCTTGTTGGCCTTCGCTGTGGACATATCAGGGGCAGGCAAAGTGGGTCAAGAAAACTAGGTCAGGCCAGCATGGCCTGCAGGGCAACAAAGCGCGCTGCCCAGATTCGTTGGCTGAGTTCAGCGGTCGGTGCGAAGACTTTGGAGGCGTGGTAAGCGCCCGGGTACACATGAAATTCAACTGGAACATCTGCTGCTTTCAACCGGTTCACGAACACGATGTCCTCGTCTATGAACACGTCCTGATTACCAACGTCAATGAAGGTGGGTGGCAGTCCGGTGAGGTCGTGTGCGCGAGCGCGCCGAGCACCATTTCACCACTTCCCTTTGTACTTCCAGCTCATCAATGTCATATCGGTTTCCCGTGAACAAGACGTGCGGCTTGTCGCAGACATCCGCGCTGCTGGACATATTGAATTTAATACGAAACCGCGTTCGCATGGTGATGAACATCAGAAGTGCAGCCACGCACAACTTAGCCAAGAAGCTGGCCGCTCGTGAACAGATCTCGGTAACCGAGGACGGCCCAGTGACCGCAGAACAACGACTCACGATTATTCAAGGTATCGCGGATCGTTTCACCGATCAGATGCAGTTAAATTCGAGCCCTTCCCTGTGGCAGGTAAATAAGGGACTAAACAACTCAGTGCTCATTCAGAATAATCGGGAACCAGTAATTCAAAATCAACACCAACAAGTAAATAGATTGGGACAGCTCGACGATCGGCTGTTATGAGTTTGGCGCCAACTGACCGAGCGGCCGCTCCGATAATTCCGTCATAGATCCGACCTCCCGTGATGCCTTCGTGCGCTAGTAACTTCAGGGTCTCATGGTGTTCTTTCCCCTTGAGCGCGATCGCAGCATTAGGAAATGCACTTTCAAGGTAGTTCCAAGCAACCTGGGGAGAAATTCGGATTGGTATGGGTAGCCGCGTGAGTGTCGAGTACGACTCAGAAAGCGCGTGAGCCAACGGTCGAGGCGCTGCCTTGATGGCGCTGCGGGCCATGTCACGAGATTTCTGTGTGGGGAAGTGCAGGGCGCCAACAATTACGCTCGAATCAACGACCACCATCACGAGATTCCTCAATTGCTGCACGGATCTCGTCAGCAGTGAGCCCTGGGGAATCAATTTCCGGGAACTCAATTCCTTTGAAATTGACCCAAGTGATATCAGGCATCGGAGCACAAATCTCCACAATTCCATTGCGCAAATTGACTTCCAATTCCATTCCAGTTTCCAGGCGGGCCTGTGTTCTGATCTGCTTTGGGATCACAATCCGGCCCGCTGAATCAATTTGCGTTTTCATGGCATTAAAATACCATGATAATGGGATTTTGATACCATAAACCTTTCACAGCGACTCGTGGGTAGTTTTCAATGAAGGTGGTGACAACGTGGTTGTCACCACCCGGCACATCTCGCGTCAGTGACGCAAAATGTTGAGTAACCACCTGATCAATTCACGCCCAATAAAACTGAGTGTAAAAGGCCCGATCCATGCTAGGATCCGCTTGTTGAGGTCGGAACCTGGGAAGTTGCTCAGCAACTTGGCTGGGCTTTTTCTTTTGGGATAAGGATCACTCATCCTCACCATCACCCCCGATCTCCTCGCAGATTTTCCGCGACACGGAAGGCGAGGATTAAGAAGCGAGGATCACGCGGGTGAATCCGACACTGCAAACGAATTAAGCAATCTGAACATTAAGGGTTCTGGGCTTTTTAACCTATGCGAGTTTGGGAATTGTGGACGAGCTGACAGTCTTGATCGGCCTGTTCAAAGCTTTTGCGTCAACGGCCATTGTTTACGAGAGTTGTGCCAACCCGGATCAGGATCAGGATGGAACTGAGGAGCCACTGAGTGAGCCTGAATTCACATCTGCTTCGGAATCACAACTCACCCAGTGGAATCAATAAGCTTCTCAGTGGATTTTAACTAATATGTGACCAGACTTGCGGGTCATGGCGGCCGCTTGCACGCAGTTGCGCTGACCTCAGGGTGCCCTCAAATGCGAAGCCGGCTTTGGCGAGTGCTTTCTGTTCAAAGATGTTCGAAACGTCGGTGCTAGCTTCCACCCGGACGTAGCCTTCGCGGTGAAGGAGTTCAGCGAGTAGTTGTTGGGATGCGCTGCCGAACCCTTGTTGGCGGTGTACTGGACTGATTTCTACGCCAATATTCATGGCCGTCGAGCCCGAGTTTGCTCCGTAGCCGATTGGATGAGCACTGAGGTCACCGACCGGTGTGTTGTCGTTGGTGATCACCCAGCGCCTGAGACCTCGCGGGGGGTCTGGCGGCTGGGTTTGTTCACCCCAGTTGCTGTATTCGTCAACGGCGGGAGGTTAGCTACGTTGCTCTTGAGCACCAACAGCGTCCCAAGCGTCGCGGGACGCGAATCTTTCATTACAGCGAACACCCCTACACCTGTTGGTGTTCACCAGAGACTCAGCGGATTCTCCGTATTTCATGGAATGGACGTAAAGCCGCACTCAGCGCCAGTAAGAACGGAATCGTTCTCGCCGGTGACGAAGGCTACGAAAATATGTTGCGTTATTTACAGCCTCACGCGCCTGACAGTGACGAATTCAAAATGCTTAATGGGAAACGACAAACAGCCGAGGCTATGCACTCGATTATCGATCAAATGTCGCCCTTTAAGCGACTTCAACGCTGGAGCCTTGAGTCCAAGGAGTCTTGGGTATTCGGCTATTTGATCGGTCACAACCTCGTCCACCAGCAACTTCGAAGACAAGAAGTCTTAGCCCAATTAACGGGCTAAACGAAAAATCCACTCAGCTACCGATTACAGCCTTTATCGGCATGCCCGAAAGTCATATTTCAGCTAAATTCTGATCGGTAAAGCCTCAGCAGCCTGCATTTTTCTACAATCACCTTGCTTTTTCATGCAAATCCGCCCGCAAATTCCAGCCCAAACACTCGACCTCAACGCACTGGGGTTATGCACACGGTTATGCATTAGGTTTTGCACACACCCCCTGGCCCCGGGGGTGTGTGCATAACCCCTTTTCGTGAGGAAACTAACACTCGGTTTTAAGCCATAAAGTACGCAGAGTGAAAACTTTTCGGTCAAAAATGAAAACTTTGTTCGTCAAGCCATCGCGATATGAGATTGATTAGGTAGGCGCTTTTCAGTGCAGTGCCAACCGCAAGATATGGAAATCATCAGGGAAAATTGCACAAAGGAACTCAAACCTCTAGGAACACAAAAGGATAAGTCCAGTGATCGTAGGGACTGACGAATTCGTTGTACAGGTAGCGCATTTCACCGGTTCGACAAAGAAAGATCTCATTGATCGAACGGTGCTCGAGTTTATTGACAACCATGGTGACTAAATGAAATGAAGGCGTCCGTGCAGCACGACTCACCCTTGAATGGTCCAAGAAGCCCTCTGCTGGACTTTTAACTGACTTTACCACTTAGGAAATCGATAACCTCGGTGGTTTTGCGGAGTCTTGGGCTTTACAACCCGCTCCGATCATTGGTATTCAAGGCCAGGGTCCGGCCCACGTGCGCATCATGTAGGATGCGACTTAACAGCGCCCCCGCCAAGCCTCTCTACGATGCTAAAATGCGCGGGGGCCTTTTTCTGGGTGGGTGACAATGAGTCGAAAACAGTGGCTCAACTTAGACGATCAAATTGCACTCTTTCAGGACCGGGGCCTTCACATTGATGACGAAACAAACTGCCGCGAAGTACTCAAAAATATTGGCTACTATCACTTTTCGGGATATGCGCGTTTTTTCCAAATGCGACCTAGTGAGGGCGAGAACGACTACGTCAAAGGAACTAGTTTTGAGAAGATTGCACAGCTTCAGTACCTTGATGCACAAGTCAGGCAACTCTGCATTACGCATCTAGCAACCATTGAGATGGCACTTCGCGCGAGCTTCGCGTATCACTTTAGCGAACTTGTGCGGCCCTATGGCGCCTTGCAACAAGAATCCACTTACTTCCAAACTGGTTCCAAAACCGCACCCGCCCACGAACTAATACTCGAGAACCTTGATCGCTCCAAGGCGAAGTTTATATCTCGCCATCGCGGCCAGGACGGAAACTATTCAGATTTGCCAGTGTGGGCTGCGGTCGAAGCTCTCTCTTTCGGAACACTATCGAAAGCAATCGAGTTTTGTGCCAACCGAGACGTAGTAAAGGCACTCGCAGACGATTTAGTGATCGGTCACGAAGGATTCTCGTCTCAGGTCCGATCATTTGTTGCACTGCGGAATGCTTGTGCTCATCTCACACGGGTTTGGAATGATGTCGCGAAAAATCCGTCACAGGTGCCAAAAAATTTGCTGCGGCGAACAAAGAAAAAGACCGGCAATTTTTCCTCTCAGAGCTATTTCCAAGTTTTTGTCGCCTTGGACTTGTTCTCTTCACGAATCAATCCAGCGAACGCATTTCTCGAACAATTCGAAATCCTGGTTGGCGATAATGAAAGGTATCGAATCGGCATTATGAATCCCACACCATATCTGTGATACTGCCAAATCGCGGACGAACACCTTGCCCGCACACATGAGGGAAACAGTGATCTCACTCCCCGCAAAGAGAGGCCACATCACTGCTGGCTTATGACCGGGCCGCTGGTCGGAAAGAACAAGAAGCCCTTAACGATATTGGGATGGTGCTGGCGACCCGAGCTGTCATGGATCACGCACCCGATGACAAAAGCCACTACCGCAAACCAAAATCAATCGGGCACGTGAGCGCTCTCTGCGGAGCGACCCACTACTTCGTTGCAATCCAGAAACGACTACACCAAGTCATCAAAGACTTGGGCGGCAAGAGCGAATACATTTCCCTACCCCACCACCAGCGACCTAAAAGCACTGGAGGTCGAATCTTTCACTACACCGAGCACCCCTATGAATGCTCGTGCGAAATCGGTGCCACTCATATCCTTCGCATCTCATGGAATGGCCGCAAGTCAGCACTGGCCTCCAGCAAGAACAGCATCGAGCTAGCAGGTGACCAGGGTTATGACAACATGCTGCGCTACCTGCAACCCCACGCACCCGATAGTGACGAGTTCAAAGAAATTATTGGCACCCGGCAAACAGCTGAAGCCATGCACTCCATCATGGATCAAATGTTGCCGTTTAAAAGACTGCAACGCTGGACCCTGGAATCCAAAGAATCCTGGGTCTTCGGCTACTTAATCGGTCACAACCTCGTCCACCAGCAACTCCGGCGAGAACGCATCCCCGACGAACTCGCTGCCTAAGCGAAAAAATTCCTCAATCCACAGCTACAAGTTCTGTTCGCATGCCCGAAACTACTTTTCCCGCTCATGTAGA
>JBDNFH010000222.1:0-5941 GCA_041689915.1 Candidatus Nanopelagicales bacterium
CTTCCAACTACAACCAGATTCCCCGCCCGCCCGTTGTCTCTGTTCGCGGGGGGAAAAGTCAGTTGATTCTCCGGCGGGAAACATTTGATGACCTGTTGGCCCTAGATCCATTTGCCGGCTAGTGCAGCCGTGGCAATCGACTTTGGCAGAATAAGTCTGCAGAACCCAGAAATTATTATTTGAGGAGATTAATGTCAGAGCGTGATAAATCTGCTCCACCAATCCGAATTGCCATGTTGGGTGCGGGCACGGTGGGCTCCTCTGTCGCGCGACTCCTGGCCCGCCATCAACATGATCTGGCGCACAGAGTCGGGGCTGACCTAGAATTAATCTGCGTTGGGGTTAAGAACATCAATAAACCACGCGTGGGGATTCTCCAGTCGCTACTCACCCAAGATTTGGAATCGGTCGCACTTTCCGGTGCCGAGATTTTGATTGAAGTAATGGGCGGAATTGAACCTGCCCGGTCCCTCATTCTTTCGGCAATGAAAGCCGGATCAAGTGTGATCACGGCAAATAAGGCACTCATGGCGGAGGACGGCGCAGCCCTGTACGCAGCCGCTGAAGAATCTGGTGTCGATTTGTATTTCGAGGCTGCCGTCGCAGGAGCTGTTCCACTCATACGACCTTTACGCGAGTCGCTCGCCGGGGATCGCGTTACCAAAGTGATGGGAATCGTCAACGGCACCACCAACTTTATGCTGACTAAAATGGATGAAGAGGGTGCGGACTACAATGAAGTTTTTGCCGAAGCAAAGGCACTGGGATACCTGGAGGCAGACCCTTCACTTGATGTCGACGGAATTGACGCAGCTGCAAAAGCTGCGATCTTGGCCGAGTTGGCCTTTCACACGAGGGTGACGTTGGCTGACGTCTATTGCGAAGGAATCGGTTCGGTGACGAAAGCAGATATCACTGCCGCGCGCGATATGGGATTCGTCATAAAACTGCTCGCTATCGCAGAGTTAATTACAACTGCTGATCACGAAGATGGCATTGTTGTTCGAGTGCACCCAGCCATGATCCCGTTGCACCACCCCTTAGCCAATGTTCGTGGTTCATTCAATGCAGTGTTTGTTCACGCAGAAGCCGCCGGCGAAATGATGTTCTACGGGCGTGGAGCGGGTGGAGACCCCACCGCGAGTGCAGTTTTGGGAGACGTTGTTGCTGCTGCGCGACATCGAGTGTTAGGTGGACGCGGACCTGGTGAGAGCACCTATTCTGGTCTGAAGGTTCTTGATATTGGGCGGACCGAAACGCGCTACTACGTTAACCTTGACGTCCAGGATCGGCCTGGAGTGCTTGCGCAAATTGCCAATGCATTTGCAGCGCATGGGGTGAGCATCCAAGCGGTGCGTCAGGACGGCCAAGGCTGCGAGGCCGGGTTGATCGTCCGGACGCATAGTGGAAGCGAAGCTGCATTACGGGCTACGGTTGATCAACTTGAATCGATGGATGAAGTTAGAAAAGTTGTTGGTGTAATGAGAGTTGAAGGTGAAGAATAAATGGCACATCAATGGCGTGGAGTAATCACCGAGTACCGCGACCGCATGCCACTTGTTGAATCTGCACCCGTTGTGAGCCTTGGTGAAGGCGGAACTCCCCTCATCTATGCCGGCACTCTTAGTGAACGGGTCGGCGCATCGGTCTGGCTGAAATATGAAGGGGCTAACCCGACGGGCTCATTCAAAGATCGTGGCATGACCATGGCAATCTCACGCGCTGCAAATGAGGGTGCAAAAGCTGTCATTTGTGCCTCGACCGGCAATACGTCAGCGAGTGCAGCGGCGTACGCCGTCAAAGCCGGTATGACCTGTGCCGTGCTGATTCCTAAGGGCAAGATCGCTATGGGAAAGCTTGCTCAAGCTGTGGTCCATGGCGCAGTTCTGCTTCAAGTTGAAGGTAACTTTGACGACTGCCTCGTACTCGCCCGAGAACTATCAGAGAAATATCCGGTCGCGTTGGTGAATAGCGTGAATCCAGCTCGCATTGAAGGGCAAAAGTCGGCAGCATTTGAAATCGTTGATCAACTGGGTCAAGCACCGGACATTCACTGCCTGCCAGTGGGCAACGCTGGAAATATTACGGCGTATTGGCGCGGATTCCAGGAATACCAAGCTTCGGGGGTTACCGATTCCTCGCCCGCAATGTGGGGATTTCAAGCCGCCGGAGCTGCTCCGTTAGTGAGTGGGGCTCCAGTCTCTCGCCCAGAAACAATCGCAACGGCGATTCGAATTGGAAACCCCGCTTCATGGGATAACGCAATATCGGCACGTGATGAATCCAATGGGCGCATTGATTCTGTCACCGATCAAGAAATTTTGGCGGCTTACCACCTACTTGCTGAAAAAGAAGGTTTGTTCTGTGAGCCCGCGAGTGCGGCGAGTGTGGCCGGGCTACTTAAAATGCAGGCCGCGGGGAAGTTGCCGACAGGTTCGATAATTACGTGCACCTTGACCGGTAATGGGCTCAAGGATCCGCAATGGGCACTAGAGGGAGCGGGTGATCCAGTGAGTGTTCCAGTTGACGCTGCTCTCGCTGCCGAAAAACTTGGCTTAGCGGGATGAACGCGGTGACTTTCGTGTCAGGAGCCGTTCGCATAGTAGTTCCAGCGTCAAGTGCAAATTTAGGTCCAGGCTTTGATTCCATTGGATTAGCACTTGCTGTGCATGACGAACTCATGGCAATGGTGACAAGTGATGTAGGCATCAAAGTTGACGTAGAAGGCGAAGGCGCAGGCAGCGTTTCAACCGATGAAACAAATTTGGTTGTCCGCGCCATGAATCGTGGTTTTGAGGCAATGAATGCAATGCCGGCCGGGTTCATTCTCAAATGTCGTAATGCAATCCCGCATGGTCGAGGGTTGGGTTCTTCAGCGTCCGCTGTAATTGGCGGATTAGCCATGTCCCGCTCACTCGTCGAGGGTGGTGAGGCACTCTTCTCAGATCAGCAAATTCTCAATATTGCACTTGAGTTTGAAAACCACCCGGATAATCTCTCGGCTGCACTGTACGGCGGATTTAATGTTTCCTGGCTTCAAAGCGAAGACACTGCTTGCGCAGTGCAGCCAGCAGTGCATCCAGATGTTGTGCCGGTTGTTTTGATTCCACCGCATGAACTTGCAACCACAAAAGCGAGGGGAGTGCTGCCGCAGCAGGTTGATCGGTCGGCTGCGTGTCACAATCTTTCGCGCACTGGGCTTTTAGTTTATGCAATTTCCCATGATCCTAAGTTCTTATTCGAAGCTACTTCAGATCGACTACATCAAGATGCCAGAGCTAATGTGTACCCGGAAACAAGCGCAATCATTTGTGCCCTGCGCGCTCGTAACGTCGCGGCAATGGCGTCGGGGGCTGGGCCAGCAGTGTTGCTGTTGGTAGACCGCAATGATGCACATGAACTTGAGGACGCGCTCACCGCCGTTCCACCAGAGTGGACTCGGATTGCAGTTCCCATTGATTTCGAGGGTGTCCGGGTGCTCCCACTCCCGGTTTAGCCCCTTGCACGCACGAGCGTCCTGCCTGTGTTAGCCTTTAAGGGTCCACAGTCGTGGCGAGCTTCCTTAAAGAATCACATTCATAGGAAATCATAAAAAAGCAATCCATGTGAATGAAGTCTTAGCGGGGAGCATAGTTTCATTTTTTAACGGGTAACTCACAAACGTATTCATGTTTGGCCCGGGGCGCTCTTTTCGCCCATACACATAAAGGAATTATTGAGTGCCAGAAACAACAGATTCAAAGCGTCGTACAGACGGACTCTCCGGAATGCTGCTGCCAGAGTTGAAGCAACTCGCCCAGCAACTTGGTATATCTGGATCGAGCGCAATGCGAAAGTCAGACCTTGTCTCTGCAATTGGTGACCGCCAAAAGCAGGCAAGTGCACGTAGGACCGCACCCAAGGTTGCTCCTGAGAAGGAGCAAAAGGAGGCTGCACCAACTCCACAAGATGAACCCGCTAAAGCCGATACCCGTGATGGTTCACAACAGGATCAGCGCAGCAATCGCGATAGTAATAATCGCGATCGCAATAGCCGTAATAGCAACAATCGTGAGCGAAATAGCAACGATCGAAGCAACAACGATCGAAGCAGCAACGATCGAAGCAGCAACGACCGTAATAGCAACAATCGTGAGCGAAATAGCAATGATCGGAATAGTAACGACCGAAGCGGCAGTGACCGGAATTCACATGATGGTGACGAGGATCGCAATAGTGGACCTGATGACCGCAACAGTCGCAACCGCAACCGCAACCGAAGGGATCGTCGTGACCGTCCCAGCAATCGCCGCACCGGCGGCCAAGACAATTTCAATGATTACGAGACTGAACTCACGGAAGATGACGTCTTACTCCCGGTCGCTGGCATCCTTGACGTACTAGACAATTACGCGTTCGTTCGCACAAGTGGTTACTTGCCAGGCCCCAATGACGTTTATGTGTCACTGTCATTTGTTCGCAAATTCGGACTCCGTAAGGGAGATGCCATAATTGGATCTGTACGGCAGCCGCGTGAAGGCGAACGTCGAGAGAAATTCAATCCGCTGGTGAAAGTTGACTCAGTAAACGGCTACGATCTAGAGACCATCAAGAATCGACCTGAGTTCTCAAAGTTGACCCCCTTGTATCCACAGGAACGACTCAAGCTGGAAACCACGAGTTCGAACCTGACAACTCGGGTTATTGATCTTGTGGCACCAATCGGTAAGGGCCAGCGTGGGTTGATCGTCTCGCCGCCAAAAGCTGGAAAGACCATGGTCTTACAGGCGATAGCCAATGCAATCGCTGTCAATGATCCTGACTGTCACCTCATGGTGGTTTTGGTTGACGAGCGTCCCGAAGAAGTCACCGACATGCAACGGAGTGTTGACGGTGAAGTTATCGCCTCGACATTCGACCGACCCGCTGAAGACCATACGATCATTGCTGAACTTGCAATTGAGCGGGCAAAACGTTTGGTTGAGTCTGGTCAAGACGTAGTCGTTCTACTTGATTCCATGACCCGGTTAGGTCGGGCATACAACCTTGCGGCGCCAGCTTCGGGTCGAATTCTCTCCGGTGGCGTGGACTCCACAGCCCTGTATCCACCCAAGAAGTTCTTCGGAGCTGCTCGCAATATTGAAAATGGTGGTTCGCTAACTATCTTGGCTACCGCGTTGGTTGAAACTGGCTCTCGAATGGACGAAGTGATTTTTGAGGAGTTCAAAGGAACCGGCAACATGGAGCTCAAGCTCGATCGACGTTTAGCTGACAAGCGAATCTTCCCGGCTGTTGACGTTGATCCCTCGGGAACCCGCAAGGAAGAACTGCTCCTTTCACCGGAAGAACTTAAAGTTGTTTGGACCCTGCGCAAGGTGCTGCACGCACTCGATCCGCAACAGTCGATTGAGTTGCTGCTCAATAAGTTGCGTGAAACGCAGACCAACTTCGAATTCCTCAAGCAGGTTCAAAAGACCACTCCGTCTGGTCCGGGATCCGGCGACGACGACTAGCGTTATGGGTGACTGAAATCCCCAGTTCCGGGCCGTGGCATAATATTACGGACCCGGTTCACGGAATTTCGATTTAATCAAGGTCTTCTGTACTCGCAGGAAACCGAATTGGCGCTTTCGACCCGGGCATTGATAAAGGAGTAAGACATGAAAGTTGGTATTCATCCAGATTACGTCGAGACGACGGTGACCTGCACGTGTGGTAGTACCTTCCAAACGCGTAGCACTTCCAAGAATGGCAGTATCCGTGCTGATGTTTGCTCGAACTGCCATCCTTTTTACACGGGCAAGCAGAAGATTCTGGACACCGGTGGCCGAGTGGCTAAGTTCCAAAACCGCTACGGGGTAATACCTGTCAAGGACGAGAAAGTCGAATCTGCATAACTACTTCCCGGGCGCCGGTCTGGGCTCGACCGCGCGACGGGGGAGACACGCGGCCGAACCCAGAC
>JBDNFH010000223.1:0-19648 GCA_041689915.1 Candidatus Nanopelagicales bacterium
CACCAATAACCAAAACCCGAGAATCGGAATTTAGGTCAACCTTCTTACGAAAGTTAACAGCATAAAACGCTCCCTCGGTCATCGCGACTGCATCATGAAATGACGCTGACCCAGGAATTGTGAACACCGCCTCCTTAACGTCCACCGCGACGTACTCCGCGTGTGAACCCAGTCCGGTATCACGAAAACCGTAGACACGATCTCCGACAGAAAATTCAGAAATGCTCGATCCTACGGATTCAACTATCCCAGCAAAGTCCGTCCCAGTAGTCGCTAACCGCGGTCGAATCAGACCGGTAAAGAATCTGAATACCCAAGGCTTTCCTCGCAATACCGCGCTGTCAGTTCGGTTCACCGAACTTGCCACAACCTGGACCAAAATCTCAGTCGCTCTTACAGACGGAATTTCACTCTCAACAATGCGTAAACTCTCAAAGCCACCATAGGATTTTCGGAATGCGGACTTCACAACTCGAACGTACCAGTTGAAAAGATGATTCAACCAAAGAATCATTCAACGCAGTTTCCAAGTCAATTAATTCAATCCAAAACTAGCACTATCGCGACACTTCCCACCTTAGACAGGCCACGGCAACCCAAGCTAGACCCCGTTTGGTGTGTTCGGATCCTAGGAGATTGCTCAACCATTTAGTTGGGCATTTCACTTTCGGATAAGGATCACGCAGGTGACACCGACGCAACACGACTTCACTAGCAACAGTCACGTTAAGGCAGAACCGCTCAACTTCGAATCCGTAATTTCAACCTGTGGACACAGGTAGCTACGCTCACGTCATGCCCCAAGCTGAAGCCGAATCAACCGTGTGGATCAATCCCAAGGTAACGGCTTTCACTCCTGCTCCCCCACCCCTGGGTGCTAAAGAATTTCATGAAACACTCTCTGGATACCAGCCCACGAATCTGATCAGCGTTGCCGAACTCGCCCAAGAACTTGGCGCGGGTCACGTCTTTATTGAAGATGTATCCGAAAGGTTCAGTCTGCCCGCCTTTGAGGCACTCGGCGCCATCTGGGCAATTGACAAAGCGCTCAAAGCCCACGAACAAAATCAGCCAACCAACCCCAACCCAACACTGGTCACCGCAATCGATGGTAACCACGGCCGAGCAGTGGCCAACACTGTCAAGAAACTTGGACTAAAGACGCGCATTTACATTCCCAATACGGTGAGCGAAACTGCGATTGATGCAATCAAAAGCGAAGGCGCCGAGGTCCATGTTCTCGACACTCACTATGACCAAGTCGTCACAATCGCCGCTCAGAATGCGGCGGATTTCAACTCGCTGTTGATCCAGGACACCGCGTGGGAGGGCTACAGCACCATACTCTCCGAGGTGGGCGAGCAACTCGCCAACAACTTGCAAGCAAGCTTAGACCTCAATCTCCGCATCGACTCAGTAGTCGTACTGCTCTCCACTGAAAGCATTGACGCCAACCCTTTAGGAGCCAGCGCATGAGCACCCTCGAACTCAACCTTGACGACCCAACCGACCTCACCCGCGCGTTAATCCGCATCGACTCGGTCAATCCTGACCTGATTCTTGGTGCTAACGGCGAATCCAAGATCGCCGACTTCACCCGAGAGTGGCTCGCTACTCGCGGCTTCGAAGTCCACACCCTCGCGGCAAAACCAAGCAGGCCAACAATTGTGGCAGTAGCAAAAGGCTCCGGCGATGGTGATTCGATCATGCTCAACGGTCACCTCGACACCGTCTCGCTTGCAAGTTATGAAAACAATGAAGGACTCAAGGACAGAACTACCGATGGCAATATTTACGGCCGGGGTTCCTTCGACATGAAATCCGGTGTGGCCGCCATGATGATCGCCGCCAACAATGCTCACCAAGATCCTCACCGTGGCGACATCATTCTCACCCTGGTTGCGGACGAGGAATACGCAAGTTCAGGAACCGAAGAAGTCCTCAAAGCTGGCATTACCGCCCAAGGAGCAATCGTTGCCGAACCCATGAACCTGGACATCACAATTGCCCACCGTGGTTTTCTGTGGTTCGAAGTTGACATTATCGGCCTCGCAGCCCACGGTTCGCGGCCCGAACTAGGGATCGATGCAATTGTTAACGCCGGCAAGTTCCTCACCGAACTTGGCATACACGGCGAAGAACTGCTGGCAAGCCAGCCCCACCCGCTACTTGCCACCGGCAGTATTCACGCCTCAACAATCACCGGTGGCGAGGAACTCTCCAGCTACCCCGCCCTGTGCACAATTGAAATCGAGCGGCGAACAATCACCGGTGAAACACGGGAATCTTGCACAAACCAACTCACCGAGGTTCTTGATCAGCTCACAGCCAAGGACCCGAACTTCAATTACGAACTCCGTGTAATTTTCGAACGCCCCACCTTCGCCGTGGATCCCAACGCGAAGATTGTCACCACCCTCACCGACGCATTCACCCAAGAGACCAAGACGAGTCCAACAATCCGTGGTGAGGCGTTCTGGACCGACGCGGCACTCTTGCAAGAAGCAGGAATCCCCAGCGTGCTCTTCGGAGTTGACGGCGCTGGAGCCCACGCAGCAATTGAATGGACCACGATCGAATCCCTCAACACGGTCACCGCAGTTCTAGAAACCACAATCCGCGACTTCACCAAATAGGCGGAGGCGGTGACAACCAAAACTGCCACCGCCCGACTTACGTGCGGTCCAAACCTACTGGCGCAACGTATGGATTAGCCATCGCAGCAATTCACGACCAGCAAAGCTAGCCAAGAACACCACGACCCGTGCTATGATCCGCATGTTCAGTTTGGACCATAGGTGCTTGCCCAGTTTCCCAACTGGACAGGCACTTTTTGGTGGGCAATCTTCCATTACCCTCACCCCCACTCTCCCCGCAGATTGCCCGCGCACCTAAACGAGCTGCGAGGTCAAAGGCGAGAATGACGAAGGCGACACCAAACCAACACGTGAATCACGTGCTTGAAAATCTAGGTGCCAACATGCTCCAGAGCAATGCGCAATTTTTGGCTGTGGATAAAGGACTTGGGACTGACTTAGGGCTGCAAGTAGGAATTGTGGGTAAACTTTCAGTTGATTGTGACAATTACCTTGAGGTCTGCCGGGTGACGCTGTGCATGGGAAAGCGCCCCTTCCACTTCTTCGAGTGGGTAATGGGCACTAACAAGTGAAGCAACATCGATCAGACCACGTTGCACAAGGGAAATAGCCGTTGGATAGGTATTGGCATAGCGGAAAGTTCCGGTCACCCACAACTCTTTACCTTGGATCTGATCCACGGGCAATCCAACGATGCTTTCCGGAGCCATGCCGACCAAAACCACGGTTCCAGCAGGTTCAATCGCAGCGATACCAACTCCAATCGCGGTCGCGCTACCACTGCAATCGATGAAGACGTCGGGGGCGTCACCCTGTTGAGAAACTTGATGAACATCCAACGCAGAAAATCCCAGAGATTGCGCCGCATGTCGACGTTGCTCATTGACGTCAAATAGAACAACGCCCATTGCCCCACTTGCTCGGGCAACCATTGCAGTGAGAAGGCCAACTGGCCCGCATCCGGCAATCAACACCCGGCTCGATGCATCAATTCGTGCTTTGCGGGCAGCCCAAACTCCAACTGATAACGGTTCCATCAATGCACCTTCGTCAAATGAGATCGAGTCAGGTAGCGGATGCGCAAAGTCCTCACTCAGGGTGACAAACTCGGCGAATGCACCATCAACGGGCGGGGTTGCAAAGAAGCGCACATCCGGACACAAGTTGTAGCGGCCCTCGCGGCATTGAACGCATGCGGAGAAGTTCCCACATGGAACACCAGGTTCGAGGGCGACTCGATCCCCCACGCGCAGGCGGCTAACGGCAGCACCTACCCCGACGACTTCACCGGAAGCTTCATGGCCAAGCACGAGATCAGACTCAACCATATAGGGACCAATTCGCCCATGAGACCAGTAATGGATGTCCGAACCACAAATTCCTACGGATTTAACGGCGATAAGGACCTCGTTGGCCGCAGGCACGGGCACCTCGCGGGACTCGGTTCGCATGCTCAACTCTGGGGAGAGGACACTCACTTTTTGATTGTTCATTTCACTCCAAGTATAGACACGGTCGAGTTCCGCAAGACTCCTCATGGTTTCATGTGCGCCCACGCTCCACAACGAGTTCAATGCTGCGAGGTATGGCCGAGTGAACTCTGGCTTGTCGGCTAAATCACCAAAAAGTTTATGAACTCGAATAAAGGCCAGCGGATCTGACCATTGCCCCTGGGTAGCGAGCCCAACTTGCAACGCTCGTAGCACTCAAGGTGACATCACCCCCGCGTTCGAGTTGTTCAACTATCACCGGGACAAGCCATTTTGGAATACGATCCGAAGACTCCGCGCACAACCGCGGAATTGTGTCTTTCACTTCGGGGTTTTGAAAACGTGAGATCAAGATCAATCCCCGCAACGGGTCGGAGTCGCCTCATTGTCCATATAGGCCCGGAGCAGGAACACCATCGCTGGATCAGCTGCAGCGTCATGAACCAACCGATATCCACTCAGATAACCAAAGTACGCAAGGGCTTGGTGACTCGCATTGAGCAACCGCCCCTTCATAAGTTCATATGGTTCAACATCAGAAACAATTTGTACGTCTGCGTGATCAAGATCGGGTCGACCGGCACTAAAAGTGTCTTCCAGACCCTGGTTCATAAAAAAATACACGCAACACCGCTGGGAAGCGGTGGCAACCAAAGCTGCCACCGCCTGACTTACGTGCGGTCCAAACCTACTGGCGCAACGTGTAGATTAGCCATCGCAGCAATTCACGACCAGCAAAGCTAGCCAAGAACACCGCGACCCGTGCTATGATCCGCATGTTTGGTTTGGACCATAGGATTTTGCCCAGTTTCCCAACTGGGCATTTTCTTTTTGGTGGGCAATCTTCCATTACCCTCACCCCCGATCTCCCCGCAGATTGCCCGCGCACCTAAACGAGCTGCGAGGTCAAAGGGCGGAAATCACGAAGGCGACACCAAACCAACACCTGAATCACGTGCTTGAAAATCTAGGTGCCAACACACTCCAGAGCAATGCACAATTTTGGGCTGTGGACAGCGGCCGGTGCCCCATGAACACGGTGCGGCGCGCGGAGGTGGTGACAGCAATGCTGTCACCACCCGACTCGCAATACGTCAATGACGCATTACGTTGATTAGCCACCGGAGCAATTCACGGGCATATTTATATGAGGCACCTCGGACCTCCGAAAGTAGCATTCGCCACCTACTTGATCAAAGGTTATGCGTTAGAGACTTGATCACGCCGTTCCTAAACCAACACATTGGCGATACGGCTCACCTGAGGAATCAAGATTGGAAGGCGATCAACGAGCGCAACTTAACTGGGCTGGCGCATCCAACGGTGCCTGATTAAATTCTTGGGCCTAGTGGCCTAACACTAGGCGCGGCAGCAAGATCTGCACGCGAATATTGCACTACTCAAGCCAGTGGCTGCGGGAGAATACTCTCGGCAGCAAGGAATGACATGCCGAATGCACTTAATAATCCGTTACCCGCCAGGTAGCCCGAAGCACCGTGTCCGGAAATGCCCGCAGCTGCGCCACCCGCTGCAAAGAGTCCTGGAATTAGGTCGCCGGCCGGTGTAATCACGTTTGCATGTGCGTTGGCGAGAACTCCACCTTGGGTGTGAAACAGCGCTGGACGCACCTTAATTGCAATATATGGCGAGGCAATCGGTGCTTCAAAGAACAATCGGCCGTGCGGATCAACACCATTTCCCGAGGCAATATCTTGTGCTTTTTCAAGAGTTTCCTTCAGGTGATGTGATGGTAAGGACGTAGCATTTGCTAGCTCTTCAACTGAATTAGCTGTCCGTAAAGCACCGCTTTCGACGGTCTCTTCAAAATCGCGAAATGACAGACATAAGTCATGAATTCTTTGATCAAGAATTAGCCAACCTGTAGCCTCAGGTTGGCTGGCTAAAATGGCTGCGTATTCGGAGTAACCACATGTCTCATCGCCGAAACGCTCGCCATTGAGATTGACCAATATTGCTCCATGCATGACCGTGGCCCAGCCGGCCAAGGTTGAACCATGTACTGAAATCGCTGCGTGACCCTGATAGGCGTCGAGGAATCCCGTTGCCGCGCCAAAAGTTTCGCCTATGCGGATGGAATCTCCCACTGACTTTTCACTACCGTGGTATAGGGCAGAAGCTATTTCCGGGATAAATTTATTCACCATTTCTTTGTTTGCACCATAGCCATTTGTTGCCATCAAGATGGATCTCGAGGTAATAATTTCAGTAGTACCACCGGGCATTTCGATTTCCGCTGCGAGCACGCCATTGGGTTCGCGACTCACTCCCACCAGTCGTGCCGGAATCATCATGTCAATCAGATCATTTGACTGGATTCGACCGGTTAAGTGACTCAGAACCCGGTCGCCCTTGCGGCCAGGGATCGTATGACAACGATCAACGCTGTGGCCGGGGTAATGGAAATCAGTTACTAGTTGCAACGGTATGTCCTGACTGTCAGACATCCACTCAACAAGTCGTGCACTCACTTGAGTCAAGGCCTCTGTCAATGTTAGGTCAGCAGAGTTTTTTGTTTTCTTGTAGATATCGGCTGCGAATATCTCAGGTGAATCCTCCAGCCCGGCCGCTACTTGCCACTTGCTCCCAGCACCAGGAAACATGGCTGTCGACATTGCGGTGTTGTTACCACGTAAATAGTGTTCACTTGCCTCCACTACCAGCACGGACGCACCTAATTCAGCTGCCCTGAGCGCACCGACTAGTCCTCCCCCAGCCCCGGCGACGATGAAATCGACGTCGGTCATGTCAGTTTTGAGCCAATGCGATTTGGGCCAGTGCCGCCTCGGTTGGATCAATAACGGTCACACCCAGATCCTCATCTGCGAGATCGACGGCACTGCATCCATTGATCACTGTGCTCGCGCCGCTCGCACCCAGGGTGCGCACACCTTGGTTCATTGCGTTATTCCACATTTCATGATCTGTAACCGCTTCGAATGGTAGATCAAGTACATGTATGTCAACAAGATTGTCACCCAGCGAGTAGAGCTCCAGTCTGCGGCGCATTTCTTTGGCAATCGCTTGATTGCGCACAATCACTCCGTAGCGCTCACCTGTTGCAACTACTTGAACCATGGCCTGTTCGAGTAGTCCCACCACGCGCTCCGCCTCAGATGCAGGCTCGGCTTCCACTCCGGGATCAAGGACGCAATCCGGCAAGACATAATCGAATTCCCCGTCATGACGGGCGATCACTTCGGCAACCAGGTGGTCGCTCGCTTGTACATCGGCGTCGGTTTCCAGGGCCGTCGGTGCCTGAATTGGCAGATCCACAACTGTTACGGACATTCCTTCCAGGGCCAGTCGATCGTAGCGACGTTGGCGCCTGGCCAACTCCTCTGGGCCAACATGGATTGGTGTAATGGCGAGAACACGCATTTCCCTTTGTCTCCTTTTAATTGGTTGCTATTTTTTTGGCTAATAGTGGGGATAGCTTTCCAATATCCTGCGTGTTGCTAATTGTATTTGCATACTCCCACATGCGAGCTACTGCTTGATGGGAAATCAGTGACTCCCCTTTAACAATTAGTTCAGCTTCACCCAGTGGTTGAAAGTCGCTATCTCCAACAGGTTGCTCCACTTCGATGGCGAACTCCCTGTCATTATCTAGCCAGAGTTGCACTCTGGCCCCCCGTTTGTTCGGCAGCAGTCGGGAAAATTCCTTGTCATGCACAACACTAACCTTGGAGGCGAGTGCCTGAACATCTTTGGCATCAATGCGTTGGGAATCGTGCTGCCGCGGAGTAACTTCACCGTCGATCAGAGCAACCGCAATGACATAAGGAATCGAAAACATCGCCGCCAATCGCGATTGCGGTTCATTGCTATTCAAGCCAACAGCAAGATAATGACTACTCACGCGGATTTCTCGCACTCGGTGACTTTCGAAGTCAAGATCAACTCCTGCATCACTCAGTTGATTGCGTAAGCTCAATGCCGCATCAATCGGAGGGTGAGTGTATGCGCAAGCCGCATGACGCTTGAAGTAGTTCCGCTCCACTTCCCACACCTCGCCTAAACCAACGGTCAGGATTTCTGGTGAAAAGTCACCGAGGGTCCCGCCAAGGGTTGCATCAGCCGTACCGGTGTTGGTAGCAATACCGGCCTGCGCCATTCGAACTGAGGCCAAGGCACTTGTAGCCGTGGCTCCCATCCAAGAGTTTCGTACCAAGTTTCCATCAAGGGCGCTAACGAAGGCTGGCGCTAAGACCAGGCCACTCGCATGATCCATGGCTGTAGCGATTCCTTCCGCGCTCACACCAACCAACTTCGCGCAGGCTGCCGCCGCTCCGACAATCCCCCAGTTTCCGTGCGGGTGAACTCCTGTATTTAGTGCCGTGGCTTGTCCATAACGAGCCGCAACTTCATATCCCGCAATGATGGACAGCATTGTGTCATCTCCTCGCGCACCGATGTCAGCAGCCAGCGACAAAAGTGCTGGAATGACGTGCGAAGCAGGGTGGCCTTTAGCAAACTTGCTGCCCTCGTCTAGTTCAAGCGCGACTGATGTCGTTCCAAAAAACCAAGCAGCCGTATCTGCATTCGTTGTGAAGTCGACACCGGGAATCGGCGCAGCACCCGCTGGTTTTGGCCATACATTCAGCAGTCTTTGATACTCGGGCAACTGGGCACCGGCTGCGCTGACCGTGAGCAAATCAGCCAGAATCAACCGGTGGCGCAATTTCACCGATTCCGGTACTTCCTTGTAGGAGAGAGCGAAAACCCAAGAAGCGACCTGAGCCGTCTGAGATGCTGTCGTTGAGTCCACAGCGACTACATGCCCAAATATGCTTGACGAACGCGTTCATCGTCTAATAGTTGACTGCCTTGGCCCTCAAACGAGATTTTCCCATTTTCCATGATGTAGGCGCGATCACTTAGTGCCAAAGTTGCTGCTGCATTCTGTTCGACAATTAAAATAGTGGTGCCCGTATCTCGGATTCGCTGCACCGATTCCAGCACTAGCGAAACCAATTTAGGAGCCAATCCATTGCTTGGTTCATCAAGCATCAGGAGCTGTGGCGCGGACATGAGGGCACGCCCGATTGCCAGCATTTGCTGCTGGCCACCGCTCATGGTCTCGGCTACCTGTCGACGACGTTCTTTCAGAATTGGGAATAGGTCAAGGACAAAAGCTTCGGTGTCAGCCCGCGCATTTCGTGGTGTTGTCCAGGCACCCATGCTCAGATTTTCTTCTACGGTGAGTGAGCCAAACAGTTCTCTGGCCTCTGCCACCTGAACTAAACCAAGTGAAACCATTTGATCACTGCGCGTGCCCGTGACGTCTTGGCCATTGAAGACAATGGCTCCCTTTCGGGTCCCGATCAACCCCGAGATTGCACGTAGGGTCGTAGTTTTACCTGCACCATTAGCGCCTAATATCGCCACAATTTCGCCACGATTGACCACCAGGTCGATTCCGTGCAAAATTTGGAGTGAGCCGTATCCGGCCACAAGACCCTTAAGCTCCAGCATCGGTGACCTCGTCTCCCAAATAGGCCTCAACAACTTCGGGGTTTGAGATAACCTCAGCGGGAGTGCCCAAAGCCAACTTTTCACCGTGGTTGAGGACAAGAACCCGATCAGATAACTGCATCACGGCTTGCATGACATGCTCAACAAAAAGCAATGTTGTCCCTCCATCGCGAATCTGTTTCAAAAGCTCAATTACCGGTTGCCGCTCAGCGGGCACCAATCCGGCTAAGACTTCGTCGAGTAGCAAAGCTTTAGGTTCAAGCGCTAAAGCACGCGCCAACTCCAAACGCTTGAGCGCCGCAGTTGGCAGGTCACGGGATCGCCGATACGAATAGTGATCGAGTCCGACCTGAACCAGCACCTTGCCAGCAACTGCTAAGGCCTCATTGAAGTCTTTATGCTTCACCAATGCAGCAACTGTTACATTTTCTAAAACATTCATGGAGCCAAATGGTCGCATCAGTTGGAAAGTACGCACAAGACCAAGATTTGCAAGCTTCGAGTCGGACCATGACGTCACATTCGTTCCATCAAACTCCACAAATCCTGATGTGGCGGGCAACATACCCGCAATGCAATTAAATAGCGTTGTTTTTCCCGCGCCATTAGGACCAATAATTCCCAGTACCTCACCTTGACCAACGGTGAATGAAACATTACTGAGCGCAGCTAATCCACGAAAATTCTTCGATAACTTCTCGACTTCAATGAATTGGCTCATTTACGTGAAACCTTCTCTCTTATCGTGCCAAAAATTCCCTTTGGCAAGAAAAGGATCATCACGATAATCAAGACTGCAAAGAGCATTACGTCAAGACCGCTTCGGCCCTCTAGGAATGCCAGTGGTCCTGGTGGATTGCGCAGGAATGCTGCAGTGATGTCGGTGAGTGGGGCCAAAACACTTGAGCCCACAATCGGTCCCCAAATGGTTCCGACTCCACCAACCACTGGTGCCAGAATTGCTTCAATTGAGCGGCTTGCACCGAATGCCAAATCCGGATCAATAAACAGGTAGTACTGGGTGTAGAAGACACCGGCTACTGCGCCTACGGCACCACTGACGGCAATAGCAAGTAGTTTGAAGCGTAGGACAGGTATTCCCAATGAGGATGCCGCGGTTTCGTCTTCACGGATTGCAATCAAAAATTGTCCTGCACGGGACCGTATGAAGAGAATAGAAATCAACACACTTGCGCTCAGCAGGATCAACCCGAGCCAGAAATAGTTTGGACTTCCGGAAGGGAATTGCATGAGCCACCAGGACGAATCCGTGATCAACGGAATGTGATATCCCCGACCCGCATTCAACACCGGAGCACTCATGACAATAATGCGCAGCATTTCGGCAAATGCGAAAGTTGCCAGAGCGAAATAGGTCCCTTTGAGCTTGTACCGAAATGACAAATACCCGATCAAAACGCCAAAGAGCGCCGCTAGTGCCATCCCAACAATCATTCCGATCCACGGTGAAATATCGAAATTGACCAACATCACCGCGGATGCATAAGCGCCAATTCCAAAGTATGCCGCATGACCAAATGAAAACATTCCGCCAAAACCGCTCATAATGTTCCAAGAGATACCCAAAATGGCAATGATGATCACTCGAATCGCAATGGCTTCCTGCGATGCACCCATGATCAGTGGGAAGGGGGTCAAGATCAAAATACCGATCAATAGGGCGATCAGGTTTCGGTCCGACCACGTACGGCGTTTGGTTACATCAACCAATGGACCGGGAGTACTCATGAAGCATTCGCAAACAAGCCCTGAGGTCTTAGGAAGAGGATAAGAATGAACACAACAAAAACCCCGAGCAAGTTACTTTGATCGGGAAAGAAAATTCCACCGAACTGCTCAGATAGTCCGACGATTAGCCCACCGAACATTGCGCCCACAACCTTGCCGAGTCCACCCAGTACCACGACGACAAAGGCTGTGATGGTAAATACCTCACCGGCAACCGGCTGAATAGACACGAAAGGCACCACAAGTGTGCCCGCTGCTCCAGCGCACGCTGCACCAATCGCAAAAGTAATGATGTAAATCCGCTTGACGTTAATGCCAACAAGTTTCGCACCTGTAGGATTCGCGGCAACTGCTCGAATTGCGGTTCCAATGCCAGTGCGCTGCAGCATGATAAAAAGCAAAAGTGCCAAAAAGGCAGCCCCGAGGAATGCAATCACGCGTGATTGCGTCGCTACCGCGCCAAAAATGTTGTAGACCGTCTCAGTACCCGTTCTCACCGAGAGCGGATTACCACCGAAAACTAATAGCAAAGTGTTTTCAATCAATAAACCAAGGGCAAGCGTCAGTAAGAGTTGATTCTCATGTGCCTCCCCCATACTTCGATTGATGATCAGGATTTGGACAAGTGCCCCAAAGGCAAATAGCAGGGGAATACTGACCACTAAAGTCAGATATGGATTCCAACCAAGATTGCTTGAAATCACGTAGGTTGCATACATCCCCATGGTGACTAATGCACCTTGAGCGAAGTTAAGAATATGAAGCACCCCGAAAATCAGGGTCAATCCCAGGGCGATCAGGCTGTAGACGCTGCCAACAAGTAGACCTGTGACGACGCCTTGGGTGATCAACAAGCCACTGCCACCCGTACGCCAGTACGCAACCACTAACACAAGTGCTGTAATTCCAATAATTATCAAGATTCGACGAATGAGGGGCGCGCGATCACTTCCACCGAACGAGCCAAATGTATCCGCATCCAGAGCACTCACCTGACTCGATGACATAAGCGCCTTTCGAAGTTAGCGAATAATAATTGATCGAAGTTAGTAAAACACGATCACAACTAGCATGCACAAGAAAAACAGTTTTGATACAAAGCGATAGTGTGTTTTCTGGGCTTGGTGTTAACACCAAGCCCAGAAAACACTAAACCATCAGAGTTACTGACTAGTTGAAGCGAGGAGCTGACTCAGCTACTGCCTCGGGGTAAACCTGAACAACCTTGCCATCTTGAATCTGCATGACGATAGGGCTGGCATTCGTGTTCTCACCGGTCTCATCAAAGGACACAGGTCCAAGGGATGCGAGAATTGAGTCGGCTTCAATTGATGCCATCGCGTCGCGCAAAGCTATTGGATCGGTGCTGCATGAAGTCTCGAGTGCCTGGGCAATAAGTTGAACAGCTTCATACGAGTACACCGCTGATGTCTTCATCCCTTCTCCATAAGAAGTCGCGAAACGTGCAGCAACGTCCATCGTTGCTGCATTCGTAACGTCTAGGTGATAGTTGCTGTCAAAGAAACCTTCAGCCACGCCCGCTGCATCTTCTGGAAATGCAGGGTTATCGATTGCTCCTGACGCCAAGCCGTAAACAATCTTTACGTCTGGCTTGACAGCGTCAAATGCCTGCGTAGCTAGTAGTCCGTCACCGTAGTAGCCGGTAAGAACCAGTACATCTGCCTTAGCGGCCTTAACCCGCGTCATTTCCGTGGTCAAGTCGGTAACGCCGAAAGCATCATAGGAGATAGCTGGATCAATCGTCCAACCGTAGGTATCTGCCTGTGCTTTGAACGCATCAAATACGCTGGTTCCGAATGCTGATTGCTCATACATGTAAGCAATCTTGCTCACATCGATACCTTCAGTGTCAGTCATTTCCTTCAGGAATACTGCGCCCTGGGTACCCATGCGAGTCGCATTTGGTTGATTGCGGAAAGTGTTCTTGTATCCCTGCTGCAAAATTGAATCAGCAACTGCAACGTCAATCACGAATGGAACGCCGTTTCGCTCTGCCACAGTGGCCATGTTCGCGGCAACTGCAGATTGATATGGCCCAATGAGTGCCATTGCGCCCTCGGCTACCAAACGCTCGGATTCACTTTGACCAACTTCAGGAGTACCAGTGCTATCACCACTGGCAATCTCAATAGTTGCTCCATCGAGACACACAATGCCACCTGCAGCATTTATGTCATCAGCAGCCAACTTCGCTGCTGCATCCATTTGAAGTCCGTCTGCTGCAAGGCCTCCGGTCAACGGATGAACGGAACCGATCACAATGGATTCCACACTTGCGGTTTCTTCAGTGGTTGCACTCTCCGACGCGGTCGTTTCGTCTGGTGTACTAGCTGCGTCGTCCCCACCTGAGGAACACGCGGCCAAAACCAGTGTGAGACTTGCAAGTCCAACAACGATCTTTGAAGCCTTCATATTTACCCCTTTCCATGAGCGGCGCTCTACCGCAACACCAACAGTTTTAGCGCACAAGCACCAAGGGAAAGCGTTTCGGTGACCGCAACGATTTTCTGTTAAGAGCACATTGGCATTTCTTCGGCTCGATGTCAACATCTTTTCCTAAGGTGAAACACATTTGTTACCAAATAGATTTATGGAATTCATTGCATTAATCTTGGGTGTCTGACATGATGTATCCATTCCGCTGAGCGAAACGCTAATTGGTTCTCACGTGGTGGCGGGGCGTTAACGCACTATCAACTGCAGAAAACGAGTGGGAAAAGGAAGGGGAATTGTGGTGCCTAATTCAACCGAAACAATTTATGTCGAACCTGATTCCCCGAGCGATGGCACAGAAGGTGCCACCCGAGTTGTTGACGTCCTGCTGCTTTTTCTTGACGAGCCCAATGCAATTGGTATTTCCCACGTGAGCCGTCAGCTCGGGCTATCAAAAGCCGTAGTGCATCGCATATTTCGATCACTTGTAGCCAAAGACATGGTCGTCCAAGACCCCGAATCCAAGCTGTACACACTTGGTCCAGCTGCTGCAGCAATTGGTGCTCGAGCATTCCGTGATAGTGACCTACGGCAGATTGCATCCCCTGTCTTGTCAGCATTACGGGATGTCACCGGCGAAACCACGACTCTCTCAGAGTTCATTGGGCACGAGCGCGCATACATCGAGCAGTTTCCGAGTCCACAGGAAATCAAGATGCTTGTTGAAATCGGACGTAGATTTCCACTACATGCGGGAAGTTCCAGCAAAGCGATCCTGTCTTTCCTTCGAACAGATGAACAACAGGCCGTGATAGACGGAACCTTGGCTCGTTTAACATCAGAGACCATTGTTGATCGCGATCGACTCACAACCGACCTTCAAGCCATCCACTCTCAGGGCTACGCGGTCTCGCACGGTGAACGACAAAGGGGCGCAGGCGCAGTCGCATCCCCTCTTTTCAATCATCGTGGACAAGTGGTGGGTGCGATATCTGTATGTGGACCCGCCGAACGATTCAGTGAGAGTGTCGTGGACTCGCTCATACCACTCGTCCTAACAGCTGCAAGACAAATTTCACTTGGCCTTGGGGCTCAACCAATGAGTTCAATTGGCCAAAGATCGGAAACTGCGCCGTGACCACAGTCCAACATGTAGGTAAAGGCCCGCTCAGTGGACTCAAAATTCTCGATATTGCGACAGTGTTTGCTGGACCCATGGCCGCAACCATGCTCGGTGATTTTGGCGCGGACGTGATTAAAATTGAACACCCAACAAAAGCGGACTCAGTTCGTTGGCATGGAGCAAGCAAGGATGGCGTGGGACTCTGGTGGAAAATAATTGGTCGAAACAAAAGGACCATTACGCTCTATCTCGGCTCTCCCGAAGGCCAAGAAATTCTTAAACAACTTGTCGTCGATGCAGACGTCTTGATTGAAAACTTTCGCCCAGGAACTTTAGAACGGTGGGGCCTCTCCCCCGATATTTTGCACGAAATCAACCCGGGGCTGGTCATCGCACGCGTCACCGGCTTTGGGCAATTTGGCCCGTACTCGTCCCGTCCGGGGTTTGGCACTTTAGCCGAGGCAATGAGTGGGTTTGCCGCAATTACCGGCGAACCTGACGGTCCACCTACGTTGCCGCCATTCGGTCTGGCAGATGGCATTGCCGGCCTCACCACCGCTTACGCAATCATGGTTGCGCTGCACAGTAAAAATGAAACCGGAAAAGGTCAAGTTATCGACTTGGCAATTATTGAGCCGATTCTCACGGTGCTTGGTCCGCAAATCATTGCCTATGACCAACTAGGTGAACTTCAGCCAAGACTTGGCAACCGCTCAAGTAACAACGCTCCAAGGAATACTTATAAGACAAAAGATGGCAACTGGGTTGCTATTTCAACCAGCGCACAAAGTGTTGCCGAGCGTGTTATGGATCTTGTCGGCCATCCCGAGTTCACCAAGGAACCGTGGTTTGCCAGCGGTTCAGAACGAGCGAAACATTCCGATGTACTCGATGCCACAGTCGGCGCCTGGATCGGCGCAAGAGATCGAGACGAAGTGATGCGAGCATTCGAAGAAGCAGATGCCGCAATCGCTCCCATTTACGACGTCCGAGACATCTACGCAGACCCACAGTTTGAAGCCCTCGGGTCAATAGTCACCGTGCCAGATGAAGAACTCGGCGCAGTCAAAATGCAAAACGTGCTCTTTCGCCTCTCCGAGACTCCCGGTGAAATCCGATTCGCAGGTCGCGCACAAGGGCACGACACTGAAGAAGTCATGCATTCCCTCGGCTACACAAGCGACCAATTGGAAGCACTTCGCGGCAAGGGAGTCATCTAGTGTCCCTTTGGCGCACCTGGCTCTACGTTCCGGCTCAGAACACAGACCGGGTGCGTAAGGCGTTTGCATCCGATGCCGACTGCGTGATCCTTGACTTAGAAGACTCAGTTCCCGCAGGCGACAAAGAGTGGGCGCGAAAAATTGCCATGGACGTGATTGCACAAGAGAGCACCAAGCCTGTGCTCATTCGGATCAATGCTATTGGAACACCATGGCACGAGGCCGATCTCGCCGCCATTGCACGAGTGGGCCAACTGGGTTCAACTTTCCACGGTATCCGTATTCCCAAAGCTGAGGATCCAGCGCACATTCGCAAAATTGCTGAAGAGACCCTGCCTAAAATCCCAGTGCATTTATTGATCGAATCAGCGCTCGGAGTCGCCAATCTGCAGCAACTCTCGGTCGCCCACCCCAGCGTCGTCTCTATCAGTTTGGGGGAAGCCGACCTGCGAGCCGACCTTGCCTGGACAGCTGATTGCGCACTAGATCCCATCCGTATTCAGACAACGATTGCGGCGCGCTCAGCAAATCTCATGCGCCCACCGGCGAGTGTTTTTACTCACATCACCGACACACAAGCACTCATCGAGTCAACGCAACATCTCAAGTCCATGGGTTTTTTTGGCCGCAGTGTTATTCACCCTCAACAAATCAATGCGGTGAATGTGATCTTCACTCCTACAGCACAAGAATTGGACACCGCGAGGCAATTGATCGCCGAAGTTGAATTACAGGCTGAAGAAGGCAAAGTTGCCTTCACTCGAGTTGATGGATCATTTATTGACCCAGCACTCGTCCGCCAATCCCACGCAACCCTTGATTTGGAGAAGCAAATAACAGGGGCGAAAGGTGTTGTCACATGAGCGCAGGAACCACCCAGAGACTGATCGAGGCATTTAGAAGTGGATACGACATGATTGACATGTCGCAAGCAATGCATGCTGGAATGCCCACCTCCCCTAATCACCCAAGTTTTCGCTTGGGCTACCTGCGACGACACGGAGACATGGTTCGACCAGATGGAAGCTCCGCTGCAAATGAATTGATTGTGACCGGTGGGCATGTTGGTACTCATGTTGACGCGCTCGCACACGTATCTCATGAGGGCCTCTTACACGGCGGTATACCCGTGGAAGAAGCATTCCAGAAGGGTCGATTCCAAACACTTGGCATCGACCAGATGAAACCCGTAATCACTCGTGGCCTATTTCTTGATATCCCACGAACCCGGGGAGTCGAAATATTGGCAGCGGGTGAGCCAATTGAGGTTGCCGATTTGCAAGCGGCATGTGAATTAATTGGTGCAGAACCTGAACCCGGCGATGCTGTCATGATCAGATCTGGCTGGGGTCAACATTTTGAAGGTGACCATGATGCTTATCTTGGCCAAGTTCATGGAGTTCCAGGGCCAACAGCGAGTGCGGCCCAGTGGCTCGCGGACCGAAAGATTGTTATCACTGGCGCTGACTCAACGGCCTACGAACATATCCCCGCCGGCAAAGGTCACAGCGTGTTGCCCGCGCACAAAATCCTGTTAGTTGATGCCGGGATCAACATTATTGAGCACATGAATCTTGAAGAAGCCAGCAAGCGAAATCTCAACACCTTCCTCTTCTTCTTGGCGCCGCTGAAGATTCTTGGTGGCACTGGATCTCCCACTCGGCCGTTGGCAATCATTGGTGCAGGTGACAACGCACTATGACCAACGCAACAAAGCGTCCACCAGTGTTAGATGAAACTCTGGCGCAGCAGATTGCGCGAGTCGCGCATGACGCGTACACCGACGGCTTACCCCTAGAACTCCGTCATGAAAGTTCCTTGCGCGTTCTTGATTGCCTCGGCAACTCATTTGCTGCCGCGAATTTAGCCGTTGTGGACCAGATGCGCTCGGTTGTCACAGCCTGGGGTGGAAATGATCAAGCAACGGCTATTCACGCGGGGAAGACTAATGCTCCAAATGCCGCGCTCCTCAACGGCACCATGGCGCATGCCTTGGACTTCGACGACACGCACTTGCCGTCCGTACTACACCCAAGTGCTTCGGTAGTCCCTGCAGCCATTGCCACCGCTGAGCTCACCAATGCGAGTGGGATCCAGTTGCTCGACGCCATCACCATGGGAATTGAAGTCACCTGCCGGTTAGGCATGGCGGGCTATGACCGCGAACTAGGAAATTCGATCTTCTTTGAGCGCGGCCTGCACGCAACATCAATCACCGGGACAATGGGCGCTGCAGTTGCCAGCGCGATGCTGCTGGGCTCAACTGCGGACCAAATTGCTTCGGCACTAGGAATTGCCGCAAGCATGGGTGCGGGGCTCCTAGAAGCGAATCGAACCGGTGGCACCGTTAAAAGACTGCATTGCGGATGGGCCGCACACGCCGGCGTTGTTGCCGCACAAAGTGCCGGCGCTGGAATCACCGGACCTCCGACCGTGCTTGAGGGAAGATTCGGCTTCCTACAGGCCTATTTGGGTGACCGAGCAATTGCGAGTGAAATAAGCGCAGACCTAGGAACCAAATGGGTCTTACCGGGACTGTTTTACAAGCCCTATCCATGCAATCACTTCACCCATGCCGGCATTGACGCGGCACGCGAGTTGCGCGAGCGCGGAATCACACCTGACCAGATCGACCACATCACTCTTGCCGTTCCTACAGCGGTGCTCCGCACTATCGCCGAACCGCGCGAAGCAAAGGCCAGGCCTGAATCTGGTTACCACGCAGCATTTAGCGGACCTTTCACATTGGCCAGTGCGTGGTTCAGTGATGAATGCTTGGGTGTGTTCCATCAAGACTTCACCGACGAAAGCGCAATGGATCCAGAGAGGCTTGCATTAGCTGCCAAAGTCACATGCGTGCCCAGTGAAATATGCGACTCAATCTTTCCCAATCAATTCCCGGCAATTGTGACCGCCACGCTGACAGATGGCTCAGTTCATATCGCTGAGGTTTTGAGCAACCGAGGGGGTCCAGATCGACCACTCACTGACGCCGAACTCGCAATTAAATTCACCAAAAATTGTGAGCGCACCATCACCAGAAGCCACGCTGATCAGATTCGAGTCGCAGTGCAGGGCTTAGCCACGGGTGAAACCACAATGCAGATACTTGGCGAGTTGCTCAAAGGTGGTCAACAATGAGCCAAGGAATCACTCTTGTAATTGGCGGCACAGGTGCGATCGGAACTACCGTGACCCATCGCCTATTCAACGAAGGCCATCGAGTAGTTATCGCTGGTCGCAACTGTGAAGCCGGTAATGCACTAGTCGAAAGTCTCCACCCGAAATACTCAGAGAAAATGGACGGAGAGAAAGTCGCCCCTGAATTTATCCAGGTCAATATCTCCGAAGATGCCAGTGTGGCCGCACTCGTCACTGAATTGGAGCAATTGAATACCACCGTTCGCATGTTGGTATTTCTCCCCGCAGCGCCCACCGACGGCGGAATCGATACCGCATCCATCACCGCAATTCTCGAGGCGGTCAATGTCAAAGTGGGCGGCTTGTTGCGCTTGGTGC
>JBDNFH010000224.1:0-3598 GCA_041689915.1 Candidatus Nanopelagicales bacterium
AAATTCAGCAATCACTACACGTCTGGAACCGCGTGCAGTCCGGCGCGAGCATGTCTGGTCACAGGCCTTTATCCGCACCAGAACTGGTGCCTACAAACCAGAAAAGGGAAGCAACCGGGCACTAGTGGCCCGAGTGCACCAGCGCTCCAACGTGATTTCCCCACGTACGGGAAAATTATGCGATCTGCCGGCTACCGGACTCCCTACGTTGGGAAATGGCACTTGTCGAATGCTCCATTAGCTGACACCGATCCGGAGGCACCGTTTTATCTCAACGAGTACGGATTTGAAGGACTCACCATGCCGGATCCGATTGGCACGAATGGGCAGGGAACCTACGACGACGGGAATATCGCGTATCAGGCCACAACCTGGCTCAGTGCCCAGAAAAAAAATTCTGACCCGTTTTGCCTCACTGTGAGTTTTGTCAATCCACATGACAAGGAATTCTTCTGGAGTGGAACCGAGGCAAATCGTTATAAGGACCTATTCACAAATTCAGGGAACACTCCAACGGTGACTTACGACGCCGTGCCACCGCTTGACGACCCGAAAAATTATGGCTACCCAGCGGTGCCTCGCAACTGGGAGTCCACCAAGAAATTGACCGATGAAAAGCCAGATTACCAAGTAATGGCCCGAGCTTTTACGGACTTAATGTGGGGCGGCATTTCTGATGATCCTGCACAGTTGACGCAATTCACATTGGAAGAATATCCGTCTCTGCCGGGGTCGACAGTTGCAAAAGCCCCGTATCCATATTGGTCTAAGTCACTTGATAGCTACACGCAAATTCTGAACTTCGTTGATCAGCACATTGGATCTGTGGTGCGTTCAATCCCAGAGGAAATTCGTGACAACACGATCATCATCATGACCGCGGATCACGGTGACTATGCAAGCTCACACGGATTCGCTTCAAACAAGGTCGCATCAATGTATGAGGAAGCGGTTAGTGTCCCACTGATTGTTGTGGATCCGCGTGAACGTTTCACTGGAGATCTGGACAAGGTGCGCCGTCAACTCACGTCAAGTGTTGACATGTTGCCGCTACTGGGCACGATCGCACATGGCAGTCGAGAATGGATGAAGGGCGCGTTAGCTGATACCTATGAAGAGCGACTGGACTTGTTACCGATCTTGAAGTCTTCACGTGCCCAAGGTCGTGATCACATCATCATGGCTTCAGACGAGTGGATTCCGAAGTTCTATGACTACAACAATTCACCCCGTCACATCATTGGAATGCGAACACCAGACACCAAGGTGGCCGCTTACTCATTCTGGAATTCAGCAGGAGTGATGCAGCGGGGCCAGCTTCAATTGGAGTCTTATGACTACGACAGCTCGGCAGGCAGGCTCGAACTCGAGAACCAGCAGGCAGATTCTGGTAAGGCGCAACAGCTGGTAAAAGAAATGCTTGGTCGGTTCAATAGGTCGCAGATGCAAGCACACCTTCCCCCGAAATACCGCAAGTCCCAAGCAAAAGCTAAAGCCGAATACCTGGCCTACATCGCCCTACTCGATAGTTTGAATCCCGATGGCTCATCAAATATGTCGAGTCCAGATTGGGTGGGGAACTACCTGCATCTGGGATAGAACCACCATGAAATGACGTCGGCGATCCCGGAGCAAGTGGAATCGTCTCGCCGCAGTTATCACCTGACCGTGCTGGCCTGTGGTCCGGTACACGTACCGCCCCGACCCCGGCGATCTTCACGTACGTCTTACCGATAATCCAATCTCGTCATTGCACGAACGCGATGATCTGACGCCACGACTCGTCGCACGCCGATGACCACTCGGCAGAGCTGCGGTCGAAGAAGGAATGCGGTGCGCCGGGGAACACCACGTTGACGACATCAGCACCCGCCGCGCGCATTACCGACGCGAGAGCGAGTTGATCCTCTACCGGCGTGAGGAAGTCATCGCCGGCAATGAGCATGAGCACCGGCTTCGCGGCGTGCTGTGCCGCGTCACCGACGCGTTTCGGTTGACCGTAGAAACCCATGACGCCCTCGAGGTCGAGCGATCCAGCCGACTGGCGCCACGCGTTGCTGCCTCCGAAGCAGAAGCCGAGTGTGAACACAGGGATGTCTGCAGTCGTGCGGCTGCGTACGTAGTCGATGGCCGCAGCAGTATCGAGGTCGATCGCCTCCGGAGTCGTCTCCTCGATGTGCGGGGCGTAGTCGAAGTCGGATCCACGAACGCCACCTTCCGCGAGCCCTGCCGTGCGCGCGAAGAAGTCGATCGCGACAGCAGCAAAGCCTGCCTCAGCGAGCCGCTCGGTGAGCGCGACGTAGTAGCCGTGCAGCCCGCGAACGTCGGGAAGCACGACGATCGCTGCCTTCGGCGATGTTGCGGGGAGGGAGTAGGCAGCCGACAGTGATGCACCGTCGGCGGCGGTGAGCGTCAGGAGGGCGGACTCGGCAACCGCGCCCACTTGGGGCGGTGCGGGTGGTCGGCTCTCAGGGTCATGGCACATACCCGAAGTGTATCCGGGAGCCACATTGCCGGCGCCGTGTCGGTTCCGAGTTCGTAATGACCACGCCGCAGGTTCGCAAGCGAACGCGTACCCTTCGGATCACGGGCGCTCACGGTCAGTGCTCGTTCTCAGCCCGCGCATCGGCTGCTTGTCTTCTACACCTAACCGAGAGATCCGCACCGGATCGGTTCGATCCGTCAATGCAACAAGTGCCGCTCACGCCGTGGCGAGGCTCATCGCGTCGGCGAGCAGCTCGAGCGAGCGGATCCGTCCAGCGACCGTATCCGAGTGGTGCACCACCATCAATTCGTCCGCGTCGGCGTGCTGATGAAACTCCTCGAGATAGGCGCGCACGCCCGCGGTCCGGCCCAGCGCGGTGTAGGTGAGCATCTCGTCAACGTGCCGACCCTGTGGTCCTTCGAGGGCCGCCGCGACATCCGAGTCGTCCAGCGGGTGCCCCGTCCGGCCGAACAGGATCTTGACAAGTCCGCGCCTGCGGAACTCCAGCTGCTCCCGGGCCGCCTCGTCCGTGTCCGCGACGATCACGTTGACGCCGGCGATGACGTACGGGCTGGCCAACTGGTCCGACGGCTCGAAGCGTTCTCGATAGATGCGCACCGCCTCCTGCAGCGCCTGGGGCGCGAAATGCGAGGCGATGGCGTACGGCAGGCCGAGCATTGCCGCGAGTTGTGCTCCAAACAGCGAGGACCCGAGGATGTAGAGCGGCACATGGGTGCCCAGGCCGGGCGTGGCGTGGATGCCGGGAACCCGTGTCGTGTCGCCGAGATACGCCTGCAGTTCGAGCACGTCCTGCGGGAAGGACTCCGCGGCCCTGGGGTCCCGCCGCAGTGCGCGCAGCGTGTTCTGGTCAGTGCCCGGCGCGCGCCCGAGCCCGAGGTCGATCCGTCCCGGGTGCAGCGTGGCTAGAGTGCCGAACTGCTCGGCGATGACGAGCGGGGAGTGGTTCGGGAGCATGACCCCACCGGAGCCGAGCCGGATCCGTTCGGTGTGCGCGGCGACATGGGCGATGAGCACGGCGGTGGCCGAAGACGCGATCGTGCTCATGTTGTGGTGCTCCGCGTACCAGACTCGCTGGTAGCCCAACTGCTCGGC
>JBDNFH010000225.1:0-29757 GCA_041689915.1 Candidatus Nanopelagicales bacterium
CTCGCGCCCGGCAGCTCCTCACAGAAGAGCTCAATGCCACACCAGCGACCATGCCCGGGGACCGCCGCCCACTGACCTACCGGCTCGCCGACGCATAAATCTCAACAGAATGCCTGTCACTACTTGAGGAGGTCTGAGACTCTGGTCGTTGCTGTCCGTGAGGCGAACCGCAGTCACACCAGCAGACGGGATCCGGCAGCTCCGTAATGAGAATCCATGGGTTGGGCCGACGTGAAGTTGGTTTTCCGACCTCGAATCGCTCAGAATTGTAGGATCTTTCCATGTCGTCTGTTCTCGTGCCCTGTGATTTGCAACCTAGTCATTTAGATGTTCAAGTTGACCGCGTAGATTTTGATGGCGTAATTGGGGAGGTGGACCTCGCGCAAGTGGGCTTCTACGTTCCGCCCTACATGGGTCCACGTTTGACCCTTGAACTCATTGGGCAGATGCCTAACCTTGAGGTCGTCCAGCTCCTCACCGTCGGCTTCGATGCCGCGTTGGAGTATGTGCCCGAGCACGTGACTCTGTGCAACGCTGCGGGGGTGCATGAGGCGAGTACTGCTGAACTCGCCGTAGCACTCGTCTTGGCATCGCTGCGTGGCCTCGATGATTACGCCAGGGCAATGCCACAAGGTGAGTGGGTACATGACCGCAGGACTTCCCTTGTAGATCGGAGCGTGATCATCATTGGTGCCGGCGGTGTCGGTCGGGCGATTGCGGATCGGCTAATCCCATTTGAGGCCGACGTAACCGTTGTTGCCAGAACGAAACGACCGGGTGTCGTTTCGATTTCGGAACTGCCGAACTTACTACCGGAATCAGATATTGTGATTTTGGCCGTCCCGCTGGACGCGCAAACAACAGGAATGATTGATGATGATTTTCTGTCCCGGATGCGCGATGGCGCTTTGCTGGTCAACGTAGCAAGGGGTGGCGTTGTTGATACCGAGGCCTTGGTGCGGCATGTGCAACAGGGGCGTATTCGGGCCGCTCTCGATGTAACGGATCCAGAACCATTGCCACCGGAGCACCCTCTGTGGCGAGCCCCCGGAGTTTTGATCAGCCCGCACGTAGGTGGTGATTCCTCCGCCTTTCTTCCACGAGCTAAGCGTCTGGTGGAAAGCCAAATCAGCCGTTGGCGCCGCGGCGAGGCGCTCGCGCACATAGTGCAGCGGTAGGAGCGAAGGGCCGTGACCTCAATTCTTGTCGCACCGGACTCATTTAAAGGAACGTTCACCTCGGTCCAAGTGGCCCAATACATTTCAGTGGGCATCCGAGATGAAGGTCTGACAGCAATTGAGTGCCCTTTAGCTGACGGTGGAGAGGGAACACTAGACGTGCTTCTGCTGGCTTTGAATGGCGAGCAACGATTTCAATCCGTACACGGTCCACTGGGACAAAGGGTAGTTGCGCGCTGGGGCTGGGTTGCCGAGCAACGGATGGCAATCATTGAAGTGGCGGAGGCCTGTGGACTCCACCTCAGTGGCGGCACTCCCACCGACGCGGTTCGTGCATCAACTGCGGGTGTAGGTGAACTTGTGATCGCAGCGGCTGCGGCGGGCGCTGAAAAGATTATCGTGGCAACTGGCGGTAGTTCCACCACAGATGGCGGGCAAGGTGCAATTGACTCAATACAAGGCCACGAAGAAGCCCTATCTCTGATCAGCATTGAAGTGTTGTCTGATGTAACCGTGAAATTCGAAGACGCCGCCAAAGTTTTTGCCTCGCAAAAGGGAGCGGATCCTGTCACGGTGGAACTTCTCACTGCGCAACTCGATCAAGTGGCGGATCGTTATGCGCAACGTTACGGGCGTGATCCGAGAGGCCTCGCGCAAACGGGGGCGGCCGGGGGACTGTCCGGTGCCCTGTGGGCTGCCCTAGGTGCCAGTTTGTTTTCCGGTGCAGATTACGTTCTCAATCTCGTCGGGTTTAACGACCTGGCAAATACCGCGGACGCGGTTGTGCTCGGCGAAGGCAAACTTGATTCGCAGTCTTTTCTAGGAAAAATAGTGGGTGTGGCCGCGAGTCGTGTTCACGACCGACCCGTCTTGGCAATCGTGGGAACAACGTCACTCGACCCTGCGGAAAGTGCGGCCCTTGGGCTGGCTAACGTCTGGGTGGCATCCAATCCGAGTCAACTTCAAACAAGTGGGAAAAGCGTGAGTCAGTGGCTCAAACTGCGCAGTTAAATAAAATGCAACCCGGCCTGGTAAAACGGATGCTCACAATTCGCCTCCACCAAAACTTGTCTGGGACCACGGGATATCTGAACCGTACCCGGTTTGTTGCCGCTTCTTTTTTGTGAAGCATGATGTTTCCCATGCGCAAGCTAGCGCGGAACTTGGGTTTACGCCTCACCCACTTGGTCAGAACGTGCGCGATCTACATGAGCACGAGACAAAGTTAGCTCGCTTTGAATAATTCCCCTGAAATCCACAGTCTGAATTTGGTACTTGTGGGATTGACTTTGGCAGTCGCATAATTGAATGCGACTTGAATAAGTTCTTAGTTGGACAAAGGGAGAGGGGGGTAATTATGCGAATGTTAGTTACCGTCAAAGCGTATCCCGGTATCGGAAAAACTGAGGGTGAGACGGTATGCGTAGCAGGCGTGAGACTTGACACATCCGAGCCCACCTGGCTGCGTCTCTGGCCTGTTGGATTTCGCGAACTTCCGCCGAAAGTACAATTTGAGAAATGGCGAATAATCGAGTTCGAGGCGCATGCTTCGACAAAAGACAGGCGCCCGGAGTCCTTTCGACCGAATCTTGAGTCGCTTCAGGTTAAAGAGTTCATCTCATCTGCGAATAACTGGGCACTTCGCAAGGAAATCCTTGGCTCACTGTTGGGTCAAACCACGTTGTGCGAACTCATGCGAAAGCAAGGGTTGTCTGACGCGCCTTCACTCGGGCTTGTCAAGGTTCGACCTGGGGCTGAGGCCGAAATAGTCGATGGTCCATTGTGGGACCCAGGCAAGACTCTTCTGGCTGAAATGAAGGCTGCACCTCACCTATTTCGCCAGAACTCGTTAGCTCCTTTACAGCCGGCCGAATTCCAAGTTCGGTACTACTGGCATTGTGTTGACACCGAATGCCCGGGTCACTCGCACTCTTCGTGTGATTGGGAAGTGGGGGCAGCCGCGATGAATTTTAAAAAGCGATATGACGATGTACGGCCACATTTACTCAACAACTTTGGAACGAAAATGCTCGATCTGGACAAGGACACTTATTTCTTTGTGGGTAACCAACATCAGTATCCGAAATCTTTCTTGGTGCTGGGTGTTTTCTATCCAAAACTCCCCAACCCTTAAAATTTATGCGTGAATAACAGTGGCCGCCTGGCCTATGCGTTCGGTGACCGCTTTAACGATTACTTGACGATGACACCGTTCGTGATCACGCTCGAAGCAGAGCACGGCTGTGAGCGAATCTCGAGCAAGTGCTTCTAGCTGATCCATCGCGGCAATTCCAGCAGGTAACACGAGTCGCTCGCTAAATCGAATGCATCCATCCTTGATGGAGCCGTTCCAGAATGATTCCCGATTGTCTTTTGGATTGCCAAGTGCGCGCAGGTGTACGTATGACAATCCTGCGCTTTGCAAAGACTGACCAAGTTTGGTTTTAGAAAGCCCGGGCTTTCGCGACAGAGGTGTGAGTCGAACGTCAACCAGTGTTGAAACACCCAAGTCTGCCAACGTCAACAGCAATTCATTAATGGTGCGTCCCTCGTAGCCGATTGAAACCAAGCCTGAACTATTCATAACCCATCCACTCACATATCGATTTTCAGAGGATTTTTTATCTATGCTCCAGCAGTCTACTTCGGAGTAGATGAAAAAAATCGTGTTCCGAAAGTGCTGTTGCCCCCGAAAGTAACCTGATTGACGCTGGCAAGTGGATGGAAGGCAAAAGTTTCACGCTTGGTGGTTTGCGGCTGGCGCAGCGATCGCCGCTGTACTTCTGATTTTTGTCTTCTCAACCGTGTTGAACAATATGGACACGGGAAGTGGTTCGCCAACTACCCAGAGCGCGCAATTTCAATTGGACTTGCCGTGGTGCTGGTACTGATTGCCGTGAAGTCGTTCCTACCGAGAAGGTCCTCTGCGAACGAGAGTGTTCATAAATCGCATAAAAAAATCTCGTCAGGCCGGAAACCCATGGACTATATTTTGATGGGGGTAGTCACAATGGCTACGAATGTCTCATCAATCGTGATCATGATTCCTGGATTACATCACGTTAAAATTGGTGATTACGGGAACGCGCAAAACGTCAGCGCGTACGTTGTTCTTTTCCTGTTCGTGATGTTGCCCGCCCTTGCGCCGGTTGCCTTGACAAGTGCCTTTGGCTCAAAATCGGACTCATTCCTTAACAAGGTAAATGTGTATGTCACCAGACACTCGAGAACAATCACCGGCCTGGTGTGTGCGGCGATTGCCGTTTACCTCTTTATCGGTGTCATTCGATAACTTGAATGCGGGCATTTCCCACCCGGGAGTGTCACGGTTAGGTAACGCATTGAGTTCACGCTTTGTTCATTTCATGGATTGGCTATTGTGTCCATAGATCTGCTATCTCGCGCTTTGATGGTGATGAAAATGAATGCCTGGACCCGACTCTCGGGACTGGGTTGTGAAGAATTACTGGAGGGTAAATGAAGATTCGCAAAAAGGTAGTGATTGCAGGAGTCGCCGCGGCAACTCTCATGCTGGCTACGGCGTGTAGCTCTACAGACTCAACGGATGCTGGCAGCACCAGCGAAAGTGCCTCAGAAGAGTCTACTGACGGCGGAACCGACGCAGTGGTTGATGCTGCAATGGCAACTTCGGCGGCCGACTTCGGCGGTATTGATGGCCTCGTTGCCGCCTGCCAGGCTGAAGGCCAACTCAACACCATTGCGCTTCCACCAGATTGGGCGAACTACGGCGCGATTATCGAAGGCTTCTCAACCAAATACGGTGTTGAAGTTGACAGCCAGCAGCCAGATGCAAACTCACAAGATGAAATCAATGCGGCAGTTCAGAACAAGGGGACTGACCGTGCTCCAGACGTATTCGATGTTGGCCAGTCAGTAGCACTTGCAAACACCGATATGTTCACCCCGTATATGGTTGAGCGCTTTGCAGATATTCCGGCAACGTTCAAAGATGCCAATGGTCTCTGGGTTAATGACTACGGCGGCTTCATGGCGGTTGGTTACGACGCCAATAAGGTCCCTGAGGTTACTTCCTTGGACGACCTCCTCGGTCCTGACTTCAAGGGCGCCGTCGCACTCAATGGTGATCCAACACAAGCTGGCGCGGGCTGGAATGGTGTCATGATGGCTTCAATCGCTAATGGTGGAAATGCCGATGACATCGCACCAGGTGTTGAATACTTCAAGAAGATGAACGAAGCAGGCAACTTCCTGCCCGTTGATCCAACTCCTGCATCAATCGAATCTGGCCAGACCCCAGTTGTCTTCGATTGGGATTACTTGCAGGCTGGTCAAGTTGCTGGGCTCGCTGAAAAAGGTATCGACTGGAAAATCTTTGTTCCTGAAGGTGCCGTAGTCGGCGGTTACTACTACCAGGCAATTAATGCTGATGCACCCAATCCAGCATGTGCTCGCCTCTGGCAGGAATACCTCTACTCACCAGAAGGCCAAAATGGCTGGCTTGAAGGTGGCGCACGTCCAGTGCTTGCGGACGTCTACCTCGCTGAGGGAACACTCAATGCAGAACTGTTCGCAACATTGCCAGCAGTTTCCGGTGAGCCCGTTATACCCAATGACAAGCAGGTTTTAGCTGGTAATGAATACCTCGCTGGAAATTGGGCAGCAGCCGTCGGAGGCTAAGTTTCCGTGACACAAGCTCAAATAGTCGAAACCGGCTCCTCACAGCGAGGGGCCGGTTTTCGGCGCATTAAGAGGTGGCTGCCCTATTTGGGTGTAGTTCCTTTTTTCGTGTTAGTCGCAGTATTTTTTCTGTGGCCAACCTATTTAGTCGTCACCCAAGCATTCGTCGCGGATGACGGCTCATTTACTTTAGAATATGTCAAAACGGTGGCTACCGAGGAAGTGAATCTCAACGCCTTCCGCAATTCAATCCAGGTTTCGGCCGTAACGGCGATCCTTGGTGGAGTCTTTGGTGGGCTTCTCGCTTGGGCGGTGGCAAACGGGCGCAATCATGGTGTATTCCGGCGCGCGACACTCGCCGCATCAGGTGTTTTTGCCCAGTTTGGTGGAGTCATGTTGGCCTTCGCGTTCTTGGCAACCTTTGGATTTAATGGACTCGTCACATTATTTTTCGCAGATCATTTCGGCGACACAATTTTGAGTAACCCAACCTGGCTTTACGGGATCTGGGGTCTGTGTGTTGTGTACACGTTTTTTCAAATCCCACTCATGCTCATTGTCTTTCTTCCCGCAGTCGAGGGTTTGCGCGGTGAATGGCGCGAAGCCAATGACAGTCTTGGCGGCAGTACGTGGCGCTACTGGCGACATGTAGGCGGTCCGATCCTGCTGCCGAGCTTCCTTGGCGCGATCCTGTTGCTCTTCGCCAACGCATTCTCGGCCTATGCAACCGCCGCGGCCCTGATTTCACAAGGTTCACCAATTGTCCCCCTGCAAATTCGTGGCGCTCTGGGAAGTGAAGTCGCTCTAGGGGGTGCGGCATTTGGCAAGGCACTTGCCTTAGGCATGGTTCTTGTCGTCGGTGTTGTCATGTTTGGTTACGTTCTTTTGCAGCGACGGGTATCAAGGTGGGAGCAGTGAAAAAACTCACCGGGGTGGCCCGGATTTGGCGAGTCGTAATCCTACTTATTGTTGGTTTCTATCTGTTATTGCCGTTATTTTCTATGGCGGAGTTCAGCACTCGCGCCGGTGCTGATGGCGGGCGAACCCTTGACTCTTGGGCTGCAATTCCTACAGCACCGGACCTACTGGCATCCATTCTCGTGTCCGTGCAACTGGCTCTATTAGCGGTGTTGGGGATCCTCGTTCTCTTGGTGCCCACCATGATCTGGGTGCACCTTCGTCTCCCGCTCATGCGCCGACCCCTTGAAGTGATTTGCATGCTGCCAATAGCCATTCCAGCGATTGTGTTGGTGGTGGGTATCGCACCGATTTACCGCTGGTTATCTCAATTCTTTGGATCTTCGCCGCTCTCGCTGGCTTTCGTGTACACAATTTTAACTTTTCCGTATGCCTATCGAGCGATCGATACTTCCTTGCGCAGTGTCGACGTCAACACTTTGGCTGAAGCAGCGCGCACACTTGGTGCGAGTTGGCCCAAAACAATTATGGGAATCATTATTCCCAATATTCGAAACGGGATCCTTGGTGCATGTGTGATTTCAATTGCACTGGTACTCGGTGAATTCACAATTGCTTCGCTGTTGAATTACGAAACTATGCAGGTGGTTATCAATCTTTTGGGTAAGAGGGAGGGACAGATTTCGGTTGCCGTTTCTTTGGCGGCACTAATTTTTGCCTTTGTATTACTTATTGCGATTCCAACTTCGGGGAAGAAACAGGAGGTTGCCCAAGATGGAGCCTAAGAGCAATGCAGGTGCTGCGGTTGAACTTAAGTCACTTCGACGTGCGTTTGGAAATGTTCAAGCACTTAATGACTTCTCATTGGAGATCGATCAGGGTGAGTTAGTCGCGCTATTGGGACCTTCAGGTTGCGGGAAAACGACCGCACTTCGCGCACTTGCCGGACTTCAAGACTTGGATTCGGGCCAAATCTTGGTCCAGGGTGAAGACATTACACATGTGCGTGCAAGTAAGCGCGAGATGGGAATGGTCTTTCAGTCGTACAGTCTTTTCCCTCATATGAATGCACAGGAAAATGTCGAATATGGACTAAAACTGCGCAAAGAATCTCGGAAAAAAGATAGACGGGCAAGGCGAGCAATTGAAATGCTTGAACTCGTTGGCCTTGATACCCAATCCAAGCGTTACCCACATCAACTTTCCGGTGGTCAACAGCAACGAGTTGCACTGGCCCGAGCATTAGCGATTGCACCTGACGTACTCTTACTCGACGAACCACTTTCAGCACTTGATGCGAAAGTGCGCAGTCAGTTACGTGACGAAATCAGGCGGATCCAACTTGAACTTGGTACCACAACCCTGTTTGTCACCCATGATCAAGAAGAAGCCCTCGGGATTGCCGACCGAGTCGGCGTCATGTCTGGCGGTTCACTTGCACAAATTGCGAGACCGGCCGAGCTCTATGAACGACCTACTTCGGCGTTGGTCGCCGAATTCGTTGGACTGACAACGCCGTTGCAATGTGAAGTGCGCGATGGCGTTGCCTACTTGTTGGGGAGCAGCGTTCCTGTTCTTCCGGGTTCAGTGACGAATGGCGCGGCCGTCGCCCTGCTGCGACCAGAGTCAATTGACTTAGTTCCTGATCCGCAATCGCAATCGCAGGTGCTCACGGTGTCATTCCTTGGATCTGTGTGTCGGGTAGTTGTGCAACTCGAAGACAAAACCCTGTTGACGGTTCAGGCGCTGAGTGAAAAGATCGGAGACTTTCCACCCGGATCACATGTGGGATTTGCCTTCCACGGATCGCCGGTGTTCGCTAAGCCAGTTGCATAGCGTTAAGCACGGTACGCACCTTCGAAATCTCATGGGTGCGTAACAGATTCACGCCGCCAAGACTTGCGATCACGGCGAAGAAACTCTCTGCGGTTCGAAACTCGTCTTCAAAGAGATCGAAGGCATGGGGGAGTGCTTGGCAGATTGGGTAGCCAAGTTCACGTAAGCGAAATGAGTTGAGAATCACGTTGGCTTGATGTCGCACGCGTATAAGCGGATCTACCAAGTTTCCATAGTAAAACCCCATGCCGGGATCAATCACAATATTTTTCACGTCATGTTTGAGCGCTGTGTCGATTCGCTTGGCAAAATAATCTTGCAGGCCCGGGATCGGGTCTTGGTCTAACTCCAGGTTGGTAATTTCACGTACATTCGCACCACCGACGTAACACAGAATTACAGTTGCATCGAACTCACTGGCGAGATCAAGAATTTCTTCCTCATGTTCGGTGCCGGTGAAATTAAGAACTTTGGCACCCGCGCTTAGGCAGGCTTTGACCACTTCAGGTTCATAGGTCTCCGCAGAAACTGGGATTGAATCCGAATTGAGTTGTTCAATGACCGGTACGAGCTGTTTGATTTGGTCTTGCGCGTTAACCCTTAAGGCATTGGCGGTGCTGGACTCAGCGCCAATGTCAATGAGGTCAGCGCCTTGCGCAAAGTAGACACGGGACTTACGGATCGCGGCTTCGGTATTGATTGCGATGCTTTCCCGGTAGGTGGAGTCACGGGAAAGATTAACCGTCGCCATAAGCGCTGGTCGGTCAAATACTTTCTCCCCGATCATTAAAGGGGTGACCTTGCTCTTGAATGAATCCGAGTGTTTGGCATAGAGACGACTCAAAGTCTCGAGACTGATCATGACGTCACTCTAGACACTTTGATGCGATACACTAGTTCAACATTCAACTTAAATGACTCGGTCTGGAGAAATAATGAACGTTGCCCTATGGATAGCTGCGGTAGTTCTTGCACTTGGCTTGGGAGTTTCTGGCCTCTTCAAGATCGTTATTGGACGGGAGAAGTTAACGTCAAAATACAGCGCCCTGGCGTGGGCGCAAGACCTGACCGATTCAAAGTTCCGGACGATCTGCTCACTTGAATTTCTCGGAGGTCTTGGTCTGATTCTTCCTGCGTTAACCGGGATCGCGCCGGTTTTGGTACCCCTCGCTGCGGTTGGTCTTGCGCTGATCATGATCGGAGCAATGGTTTTCCACGTACGCCGTGGTGACGGCGCCGCTTCTTTTGTTGCACCCTTGGTCTTTACCCTTTTGGCCATTTTTGTGGCATGGGGCAGGTTCGGCGCTTACGCTTTTTAACCCTACCGGAGCTAACCCCTTATTCGAAATCAAATTTCTCGAAATCGTGAACATCAATCTGCGAAAAGTAGAAGATGGGGTCATGACTTTGTTTGCGAAATTAAGCCGCCGGGATATTTTGAAGTGGACTGCAGCAATTGCAGCGGCTGTCCCACTCATCGGTCAAAGCACCTCCCACTCAAAGTCGTTGGTAGGCAAGCCTTCCAAGGCACAATGGCAGGACCTGAAGAAAAGCGTGAACGGTCATTTGGTGAAGCCAAAGTTGCCATGGGGCCCCAATACGAAAAAGTCAGTCTTGAGGAAATTAAAGAACCCGTTTTGGAATGAGGAAAACCCAGGCTCCTACATGTCAAGCGGCTACTATCGTGGGTGGACCGCCGTCGCCAGTATGTATGCCGTGACCGCCACCAGTGCTAAAGAGATTGCTACAGCCGTCGACTTTGCGCGCAAAAACCGAGTTCGGATTGCGGTAAAGGGCACAGGCCATGATTACTTGGGCCGGAATCTGGCGCCAAACTCACTGCTCATTTGGACGCATCACATGCGTAGGGTGCAAGTCCTCAACAATTTTGTTCCTAAAGGTGCGCCCGCTGAAACATCTGGCGTTGGTGCATTAACTGTTGAGGCGGGTGCTCGCTGGCTAGAGGCGTACGAAGTTGCTACGGCTGCTGGCCGCTATGTGCAAGGCGGCGGCTGCACGACTGTAGGGGCGTGCGGGGGCTTCACGTTTGGAAGTGGTTTCGGTTCTTTTTCCAAAAAGTATGGGACTGGTTCTGCGGGGATTTTGGAGATTGAGATGGTGACCGCTGACGGCAAGATTCGCACCGTCAATAAATATCGGGATCCTGAGTTGCTTTGGGCGATGAAAGGAGGGGGTGGAGGCACCTTTGGTGTTGCCACGAAAGTGACGTTGTTAACCCACCCGATCCCAAGCACCATTGGGCTTCTGTCTGGGAGCGTAAAGGCACATTCAGACATGGCCTATCGCGAGTTAATTCAAAACTTCCTTAATTTTTATCCGGATGCCCTTGACAATCCACAATGGGGCGAAAGTGTCGCATTCAATGCGAAGAATGAACTTGGATTTCGATTTACATTTCTTGATCTCCCGTTGATTGAAGCTCAGACACTGTGGGCTTCATTTCTGGAACCGTTGAGAGAGAGCCCCGATGACTACACGGTGTCTCCCGAATGGAATTTTCTCCCTTTCAAGAACCTGTGGGACGCCGCGTATTGGGAGAAGGAGAAGCCCGGCTTTGTCACATTCGATCCGAGGAAAAATCGACCGGATAATCAGTTTTGGTGGACGGGTAATCAAGGAGAATTATCCGGATATTGGAACACCTATCAGTCGCGGTGGATTCCAATTGACTTGGTCAAAAATTCCACAGCCGACTTAGCGTATGCGATCTACATGGCTTCGCGAAAAATGGGATTTATTTTCCAGATCAATAAGGGTTTGTCCGGGTTGGACCCTGCTGCAGTAGAGCGTGAAGCCGACACTGCACTTCATCCGAGTGCCTACGCGGCCGCAGCCCTGGTCATTGCAGCTAGTTCACAGCAGTACCGCTACCCTGGAACCCCGGGCCACAAGCCCAGTGTCGAGAGCGCATCGCAATCAGCCGACCTTGTTTATCAAGGTATGGAATACATCAATGCAATAGCTTCGAACGCGGGGACGTATTCCAACGAGACTGACTATTTTTTGCAGAACTGGCAAGAACAACAGTGGGGCTCTAAGTACCCGCGCCTGCTTGCGGCAAAGAAAAAGTATGACCCAGAAAATATTTTCAGCGTGCATCACGGCGTCGGCAGCGAATTTGGTAGGCATGCTGAATGAGGGAACCTTCTAAATTTTTGTGAATCGAAAGTCGGTAACTGCCCGACCCTCAGCGATAGCTCGTTCCTCGTAACGGGTGAGTGCTCGATCCGGTCTCATTTGTTTCCCGCCACTCCAATGTTCTTGATTGGTGGGCTGTGCAAAAAGCCCGGTAATGGATTCTGCGTAGTGGGTCCAGTCGGTGGCAATATGCCAAAAACCACCGGGGGTAAGGTGGGAATGAATCAGGTCGAGAATTCCTTGTTGCACAATTCGGCGTTTGTGGTGCCGGGCTTTTTGCCATGGGTCTGGAAATAGCGTGTAGACGCCAGCGAGTGAGTTTGGTGGGATCATATTTTCTAGGACGGCGATCGCATCGGTTTCCATTACCCGAACATTGGGAATTTCATGAGTGTGAAGTTCGGAAAGCAGATCACCAACACCAGGTGTGTGAACGTCGATTGCCAGGAATGCTGCTTGAGGTTCTTGGCGTGCAAAGTGAAGGGTTGAAATCCCGTTGCCAAATCCAATATCAAGGTAGAGCGGTGTTGATGCCGTTGGCCAGTTAAGAATTTCGTCTTGGTAGTCAAGCGTCAATTCTTTGGGATTGTCAACCGCGTATTGCTGTGATTTGGTAATGCGACTGCGGCGTGATTTAAAAGTTCGAATCCCGCGTCGGAGTGTTTTGGTCTCGGGAAATTCCTCAACGTAATCATCCAAGTGAATCAACCAGCAGCTCGATTGGACTGTTGATTCGATATTTACGGTCAGCTTCAATGCGCCAACTTGAACCGATGCCCACGCTACGAAAGGCCCACTCGTGGCGGTGATTTTCTCCCGGACCGCTACTTGTCAAGGCAGTGTTTTCGTCGATGCCGATTATTTTCTGTCCATCGGTAAGCAAAGGTGTTAAAGCAAGGTCAGGGATAAAGCGCGTGTAGCGATCAAAATGCGGAATTACCCGTGCATTAAAAACCAGTCCAAGTCCTGATTCGCCGCCCTCTTTTGGGTGACGGAAATTAGGAACGTATCCGCACAGGGCCATGGCACCGGCACTACAACCTGCAATAGATGCGCCTGCGCGCCACTGCTCCAGGATAGTTTTCCAGGCGAGAGTTTCTCGCAAAGTTTTTGCAAGGAAGTGGGGATTGCCGCCGGAGAGGTAGATCAGCCCCGCGCCTTCAATTGCTTCCGCGATTTTTGGATTGTCCGCATCTTTGCGACTCCTGATGTCGATGATTACCTGTTGCGCGTCGAGTCGCTGCGCCGCATCCTTGCCGAGTTGATGCCAGCGGGCAAGTGAACGTTCGCCTTCTGGGGCGGCCGCTGTCGCGATCTGGATATAGGTGCGGGGGCGGTCAACAAGTAACCAAGCTTCGAGTTCACTCATGACCGGGAGGTATTCGCCGCTACCCACGAGGGCGATCTTCCCGCTCATGTGGGATTGCGATTCATCGAGAACCATTCATCGGGAATTACGCGCTGGGTTCGGCAAATTCACAGAACGCAGAGTAAGCCCGTGGGCCGTAGACCGTTGCGGGGCCGCCGGCCATGAGGAAGGTGACGCCAATAGCTTCAGCTGCTTCTTCCTTAGTGGCTCCGGCGTTGGCTGCACCCCGCGCATGGGAGGCGATACAACCATCGCATTGCTCAACAACGGAAATAGCAAGGGCGATGAGTTCTTTGGTCTTGGCGGCGAGCGCGCCCTCGCCCATGGCGGCTTTGTGAAGACCAGCGAAGCCCGCGTAGATGTCTGGGATCACCTGGCGCAAATCTCGCGATATTGGGGCTAATGCGCCTTGAACGCCTTTTCCATGGGAATGCTGGTTTATTTCACTCATGAAGGTCAGTCTAGCCCCAATTGGGGATACCCCATCGGGTATGGGTGTGTGAGAGTAATGTGTGCACCATGGATCTTGAACCAGAAATCAATACCGAGGTACTTACCCGTCTAAAGCGTGCTCGGGGTCAGCTAGACGGCGTGATAAACATGATTGAAACGGGGCGCAGTTGCGCCGATGTTGTTACCCAACTTGCGGCAGTGTCTAAAGCCCTTGACCGGGCTGGATTCAAAGTAGTTGCCGCAGGAATGCAGGAATGTTTTGAAAAGGGCGATGCTTCCCCGATGACCCGCGAGCAATTGGAAAAGCTCTTTCTCTCCCTGGCCTAGTCAAGGCAAACGGTTACATCACGTTTATGGATATGAGATCTTTGTGCCTTTTGTCACAAGTGCGATAGATCACCCTGATTTTGGTAGCGAAATTGGGTTTGTGGGTGCATTCTTAGCCGAACGGGAAACGACTCGTTCCCCAATTTATCAGCCCTACATCACAAGGAAGTGATCGCATGGCCGCTCGACTTGATTTCGCTGCAGCACCCACCCAAAATAAGCAGATCCTTGAGTGGGTTGACGAGATGGCCGCCCTCCTGGAGCCTGATGCCATTGAGTGGAGTGATGGCTCCGAAGCAGAGTGGACGCGGCTCACCAATCAAATGGTTGAATCCGGCACCATGATCAAGCTCAATGAAGAGTTGCGGCCCAACTCATTTCTTGCCCGCTCGAATCCAAGTGACGTGGCACGTGTTGAAAGCAGCACTTACATCTGTTCCCAGCGCGAAATTGATGCAGGTCCCACCAATAACTGGATGGAACCGACGCAAATGCGTTCGACTTTGAATTCCTTGATGAAGGGCGCAATGCGCGGGCGCACCATGTATATCGTTCCTTTTTCGATGGGACCACTTGGTTCACGAATTGCGCAACTGGGTATTGAGATTACGGATTCGCCGTATGTAGTTGTGAACATGAAGATCATGACCCGCATGGGGCAAGCGGCACTTGATCAAATTGGTGAGTTTGGTGAGTTTGTGCCGGCAGTGCACTGCGTTGGATACCCGCTCGTTGACGAAGCAGGAAATTCAATTCCCGATCTTGCTTGGCCATGTAATGACACGAAGTACATTGTGCAGTTCCCGGAGACCCGTGAGATTTGGTCCTACGGATCCGGTTATGGCGGAAACGCACTTCTTGGCAAGAAGTGTTTTGCATTGCGTATTGCTTCAGCAATGGCGCGTGATGAAGGCTGGTTGGCCGAACACATGTTGATTCTGAAACTGACTTCACCTCAGAACGACGTGAAATACATCACCGCGGCATTCCCTTCTGCCTGTGGAAAGACCAACTTGGCCATGCTGGAGCCAACAATTCCCGGTTGGACAGTCCAGACCATTGGTGACGACATTGCCTGGATGCGCTTTGGTGAAGATGGTCGGCTTTATGCAATTAACCCGGAGGCGGGCTTCTTTGGAGTTGCTCCGGGAACAGGAATGAGCACGAATGCGAATGCTATTCGCTCACTCAGTGGCAATTCAATTTTCACCAACGTTGCGCTCACCGACGACGGGGATATCTGGTGGGAAGGCCTCAGTGACGAAGCACCCGAGCACTTAATCGACTGGAAGGGCAATGACTGGACGCCTGCCTCGGCTGATCCGTCAAGTCACCCGAATTCACGCTTCACCGTTCCGGCCGGTCAGTGTCCGTCAATCGCACCGAACTGGGAAGACCCAGCAGGTGTTCCCATTGACGCAATCTTGTTTGGCGGTCGCCGGGCAACTAACGTGCCACTTGTCTCTGAAGCATTTGACTGGGCTCACGGAGTCTTTGTTGGTTCATCTGTTTCCAGTGAGCAGACTGCCGCAGCTGAAGGAACCGTTGGCGCATTGCGTCGCGATCCATTCGCCATGCTGCCCTTCTGCGGTTACAACATGGCCGACTACTGGGGTCACTGGCTAAAAATCGGTGGTTTCACCAGTGCAGACAAACTGCCACGCATCTACTCGGTGAACTGGTTCCGCAAGGACGCTGATGGCAAATTCATGTGGCCCGGTTTTGGTGAAAACTCCCGCGTCCTTGAATGGATTGTCAATCGCCTCAGTGACAAAGCCGAAGCGGTCGACACGCCGATTGGTCGAGTCCCATCTCCAGGTGCACTCAATACGGACGGACTCGATGTAACCGATGCACAAATCGCTGAGCTCTTTGCAGTCAACACTGATTCATGGTTGGCCGAAACTGATTTGACCCAGGAATATTACGCAGAGTTCGGTGATCGAGTACCGGCGGAACTCAATGAGCAGCTCCAGGGCTTGCGCGATCGCTTGAAGAATGCGTAACCGTTTATGTGAGTGATATCGCGATCAGCGCGTCACAAAAACGTGAACTCACGCAAGGACGCTCACAACATCAACTATTTGATTGCTTTCCGTAAATCTTTCATCAAAAGAATTAAATGCAGCGGGTCTGTTGGTGAGGGTTCAAATTCAGCGAAGGACATGTAAAACGCTTTAACTTGATCACTTTTCGCGTGAATAAGTAATGCACGTACACCGATTTCTTCACTGACTTGCGCAACCCGCCGACATGCATCAATGAGTAGCGCGGAGCCGAGCCCTTGCCCTTGCAGCGAGACGTCAACACCCATTCGCGTTAAAAGAATCACGGGAAGGGCATGCCGGGCAACACCTTTCTTCGCGCGGTCAGGGGCATCAGCATGACTCAACCCGCCAGTAGCCAAGACATAAAACCCAGCAACATATTCACTCAAAGAAGTAATGAAAGTATTCGACATTCCGGCCCGCTGGTTGGCCTGTGCGTGATCATGAAACCACAAGTCAAGTTCTTCATCCCCGCACCTGAATGTGGACACGTCGTCTAACGCTTCAAGTTTCCTTGGTCGCGTCCACTCGCTAGTCAACGAACGGGTCTCCCGCGTTTAAATGTGCAGCCAACCGCGGCTTATACACTACTGGCCGAGCTAACTGAGCCTCCAGTTCAGACCACGCCTGATCCTCGAGAACGAACCATCGACGGTCAGTTAGCACTCTTTCTGCGGCAGCGGCGGTACTTTCCAGTACGAAGTCAGTTACCGTCTGGCTTGATGATTTAGCTGCTTGCCGAATAAGGTCCATCTGGGCGCTAGATAAACGCACGTTCAACCTAGTGTCTCGCTGATCAATGTCGCGGTTTAGTTGGGTATCCATGACCAACCTCCTTGTGCACACACTGTACTCACAACCAGTGTTGGATGTCAATACGACTCTCGAAACCCACGGGAGGAAGCTTCGTCTTAAGGGTTGGGTCAAGCAGTCCGTTAATTAACGTCACGAGCCGAGGGCCAGGATCGTTCCCATGTGTTAAAAGTGTTGCGGGAATTGCGGGTTCAACCCCAGAAATAGATCGACACATTCTAACCGTCCAGTTGTGTGAACATTAACGCTCGAGATTGGGCTGAGTACAACCGTTGAGGGACTCGCCCGAGAACTGGTGAATGAACTTAAGGCGATGTGGGTGAAAGCTGGGATTGTTCACCGAATGCAACCATCATCTCGTCCAGTTAATTCAGTTAGGCGAGCGTGGCAACCAGGATTGCTTTGATCGTATGCATCCGGTTTTCGCCTTGATCAAATGAGATGTTTGCACTTGATTCGAAGACGTCATGCGTGATTTCGATTCCACCGTGGAGGTCGAAATCTTTTGCAATCTGAGCACCGATCACCGTTTTGGTGTCGTGGTAGGCAGGTAGGCAGTGCATTGCCTTTGCATTTGGTCCCGCCAAGTCAAGCACCCCTTGATTGACCTGGTAGGGCTTGAGTAATTCAATGCGCTCTTTCCAGGTTTCCTTGGGTTCACCCATGGACACCCAGACGTCTGTGTGCACGAACTCCGCGCCGGTGACACCTTCTTCCAAATTTTCAGGGAGGGTGAGCTTGGCAACACTTTCCTCGGCCCGCTCGTGCGCTTGATCAATAACGGATTGATCAGGCCACAGTGCTTTTGGTGCAACGATTCTGGTGTCTGCACCCATGATTGCACCCATGATCAACAGCGAGTTGCCCATATTGCTGCGGGCATCTCCCAAATAACAGTAGGCGAGCTGCTCGCTAGGATCGATTTGGTGCTCGCGCATGGTGAGAAAGTCGGCCAGCATTTGGGTGGGGTGCCATTGATCGGTCAACCCGTTGTAGACCGGCGCCTGCGAATACTGGGCAAGTTCCTCCACCACAACTTGTTCGCTACCTCGGAACTCAATTGCATCAAAAATTCTGCTCAATACGCGAGCTGTGTCAGCGGGGGATTCTTTATGACCAATTTGACTTGATGCCCCGTCGAGAAATGTGGTGTTGCCTCCCTGATCACTCATTGCGACGCTGAAAGAGATTCGAGTTCGAGTTGATGTCTTTTCAAAAATGGCGGCCAAGTTTTTACGCTGGAGTAACTCTGGCTCAGTGTGTTCTTTACGCAGCCGCTTTAGTTGCGCGGCTAGGTCAAGTAGGGAATTTAATTCAGCCGCGGTGAAATCAAGTTCACGCAGAAAGTCCCGACCGGTCAGGCCAAGGGAACGTACGTGATCACGGGTAAGTGCAGCGCTCATTGAGCGAGTCTAGGAGCAGGCCCTATCGTGCCGAAAAATGGTGGATTCCCAAAGCTTGATCGGAGATTGTTTCGTTGGTCAATTCTCTAGCCGCCGCAACGCCGGTTCCTAGGAGACTCGCAAATCGTGGATCTTTTGTGCGATCTGCTTTCCGGTAAATCGCCTCACGGTCTTCCTCACTTAACCCACCCCAGACGCCATAAGGCTCACGAGCCCGGATTGCGTAGTTCGCGCATTCCAACTGAACCGGGCATGAAGCGCAGACTCTTTTAGCTGACTGGTCACGGCGAGTGCGAGAGGAACCGCGTTCATTCTGTGGGTGGAAGAACAGCAGTGGATCGACACTTCGGCACAAACCGAGTTCCTGCCAATGCCACTTAGAATCAAGGGGCACCTGTGCGTGTGGTTGCTGTGGCATTTGTCATCCGTCCCGTCTCACGTCACGTGTCTTAACTCAAATGTAAGTCATGTGGGGCGATGCTCTAGGCGGGAATTAGGTCCTCTATTCCGCTATTTGGTCCTGAGTCGCCTGCTCACTTGCTTTCGCGATTTCATTGCGAACGTTTTCCATGTCTACATCGCGGATGGCTGAGATCAAGTTGTCCAGGCCTTCTTGGGGTAGTGCACCCGCTTGCGAATAAAGGACAACGCCGTCGCGGATCGCCATCAGAGTTGGAATAGATGAAATTTCAAAACTTCCAGCCAGACCCTGCTCGGCCTCGGTATCAACCTTGGCGAAAACAATGTCGGCATTAGCTGCCGAGGCTTTTTCGTACACGGGCGCAAAATTGCGACATGGCCCACACCATGAAGCCCAAAAGTCAACGAAGACAATGGGGTTTCCTTTGATTGTGTCAGCGAAACTGGATTCTGTTAATTCAACGGTAGCCATAGATATACCCTATGGGGTATAAAGAAATAACGCAAATTCGATAACTTTGGCCATCTGTGCAATGGGGAAAGTAGAGTTACCCCATGAGCACCCCACTTGATACCCCGCTCGCTGCCCCTGACCTCGAAGAACTTGGCAGCGTCCTCACCGAAGAACGAACCTCCAACTTTGACGACGGTGACCATGAGAAATTCGCCCATTACGTTGAGAAAAACAAGATTGTGGAAAGTGCTGTGACCGGGTCCGCGGTAAAAGCATTGTGTGGCAAGAAATGGACCCCAAATCGTGACCCGTCTAAGTTCCCAATCTGTCCTGAGTGTGAGCAAATCCACAAGTCACTCCCGAAGGGCGGCGAATAGAGGGGCTACTGCTCAAACGAGTCCTCCAAGTGAGAGAATTTGTGCGCGCAAACTAGCGCGCCTATAACTAACTATTTTTTGATGGGACTGAAAATAAATGCAGAGAAAATCAATTCGTCTCGCTGGTGTTGCATCTTTAGCGGTTGCGGGCCTTTTACTATCGGCTTGTTCCTCAAGTGAGGAAACTGCGACTGAAACCTCAGCAGTTGAAACCTCCACGGAAGAAAGTGCCTCTGAAAGCGCTGCAACCGATGAGTGTGCTTATGAGAATCTCACCACGATCAGCCCAGGAATGCTGACAATCGGTACTGATACTCCGGCATATCCCCCCTACTTCTCTGACGACGATCCCACAAATGGTGAAGGCTTTGAGTCAGCCGTTGCATACGCCGTTGCTTCTCAATTGGGTTTTGCACCAACAGATGTGAAGTGGGAAGTTGTCCCATTCAATACTTCCTATGCTCCAGGGGACAAGAATTTTGATTTCGACGTTAACCAGATCTCAATCACTCCTGAGAGATCTGAGGTCGTTGATTTCTCTGACGGTTATTACACCGTCAATCAGGCAGTAGTTGCCTTCAATGATTCACCGATTGCCGGGGCTACCACCATTGCTGAACTCAAGGAAGCAAAGCTCGGAGCTCAAGTTGGAACCACAAGCCTTGATTTTGTCACCGAGGTTGTTCAGCCCACGAACGAGCCTTATGTTTTCAACGACACCAATGATGCCAAGAGCGCATTGCAAAACGGACAGATCGACGGAATTGTTGTTGATCTTCCTACCGCCTACTACGTAACTGCAGCAGAGTTCGATAACAGCAAGATTGTCGGCCAATTCCAAGCAGCTGCCGGTGGCGAAGAATTTGGATTGCTTTTCCAAAAGGGCAACCCACTCGTGACCTGTGTTAACAAAGCAATCACAACACTTAAGGATTCCGGTGAACTACAGGAGATTCAAGATGCGTGGTTGGCCGGAACAACCGCTCCATACTTCAAGGAATAAGGGGCTATTCGCGAATCACTGCGAAAATTAGTTTCGATTGACACGTGAACACTCCCGCTCCTGGCACAGACATGGTCTTTGTTGACCCGCTGCGCCAGGAGCGTTCGCGTAAGAAGGCCCGCCGTGATGCGTTAATTGGAATTGTCAGCCTGCTGGGCTTTGTGGTCCTCATTATTTTGTTAGTCAGTCGCAGTTCAGGTTGGGAAATGGTTCAAAAAACATTTTTCAATGGAGACCAGTTTGTTGAGTCGTTCCCCGGACTCGTGCAAGCCTTCTGGCTCAATGTGCGCATTTTCTTGATTGCAGAGCCACTTATTTTGATAATTGGCTTGTTGGTTGCACTCGCCCGAACCGTTAAGTCTCCAATCTTCTTGCCGGTACGCGTCATGGCAACCCTTTACGTTGACATTTTCCGTGGAGTCCCAACCATCTTGGTGATTTTTCTTCTTGGTTTCGGCATGCCCGCATTGCAACTCACCGGAGTTCCCAGTGACGCAATTTTTTGGGGGACAGCCGCCCTCGTACTTTCCTATGGTGCCTATGTAGCCGAAGTCTTTCGAGCAGGCATTGGATCGGTTCACCCAAGTCAAACAATGGCGGCGCGTTCATTGGGACTTTCATCATTGCAAACGAATCGTTTTGTCGTGCTACCTCAAGCCGTGCGAAATGTGACCCCGCCACTTCTTAACGACTTCATTTCACTGCAAAAGGACACGGCCCTTGTCGCGGTATTAGGTCCGATTGAGGTGTTGCGGAGGGCCCAAATTGATACGTCGTCTAATTTTAATTACACGCCTTACGTCGGGGCAGCCTTAATCTTTATTGCTTTGACCATCCCTATGACCCGATTCGCCGACTGGATGCAGGCCCGCTCGGCCCGCAAAAAGCGAGCGGGAGGTGTTGCGTGAGTAAGGATTCATTCCTCGCAGTCAATGGAGTCTGGAAATCCTTCGATGCACATTCAGTTTTGCGGGGGATTTCACTTAATGTCGCCCAGCATTCGGCCACGGCGCTGATCGGGGCGTCTGGTTCGGGAAAATCAACTCTGCTTCGCTGCATCAACGCTTTGGAGACGGTTGATGCCGGGAGCATTGTGGTCAATGCGGAACTTGATGTCACCGCCTTTAGCGCTGACCTTGATGCCATTCGTCGTCGAATTGGGATTGTCTTTCAGTCCTACAATCTCTTTCCGCACATGAAAGTGCTCGATAACATCACACTTGGTCCTACCCGAGTTCTCAAGAAGTCAATGAAAGAGTCCAAAGCCGCGGCGATGGAGCTTCTCACCCGTTTTGGTTTAGAAGCCAAGGCCCTTGATTACCCCGACCGCTTATCAGGTGGTCAGGCCCAGCGAGTTGCAATTGTTCGGGCCCTTGCTATGGAACCGGAAATAATGCTGTTCGACGAAATCACTTCAGCGCTTGACCCAATGCTTGTCGGAGAAGTACTTGATTCCGTTCGAGAACTTCGCGCCGGTGGATTGACAATCGTGATGGCAACCCATGAAATGTCCTTTGCCAAAGAGATCGCCGACCAAGTGTGCTTCCTGCATGAAGGTGTCGTGTGGGAGGCCGGTACGGCAGCAGAAGTATTTGAAGCACCGCAGCGTGCTGAAACTAAGGGTTTCCTCAAAAGAGTTAACTAATTAGTGCATTCCCGGCATGGCAGTCTCAGATTTCAGGGATTTTGCAATAGGATGAGGAAGTTTGTTAAAAGACCTAATTCAAGAACCTACATGGAGGTAATTAATGTCATCTCAAGTTGAAATGGAAGCCGACGAGAACATGTTGGCATCCATCGGCCGCGTATGGTGGCTACTGCTTTTCGGTGGAATTATCAGTCTTGGGGTGGGTATTCTTGCCATCTCGTGGCCAGGTAAAACAATCGTTGTCCTTGCGATCCTTTTTGCGATCTATCTCATTGTTTCGGGCATTTTTGAAATCGTTCGCTCATTCGCATCAGGCCTCACCGGTGGAACCCGCACACTTCTGCTGATCACTGGCGTACTGTCTGTGATCCTGGGTATCTTCGCAATCCGTAGTGCAATTAACGCTGTTGATCTGCTCGGAATCTTCGTCGGTATTGCCTTCCTTTTCCGTGGATTCGCCAGCCTGTTCATGGGCTTTGATTCCAAAGAAGGCCGCGGTTGGAATATCTTCTTCGGACTCGTTATGTTGGTTGGTGGCGTAGTGATTCTGGCTCAGCCGGCAATTTCCCTAGTCACCTTGGCATGGGTAGTGGGTATTTGGCTGATTGTGATTGGAATCTACGAAGTCATTGCGGCATTCATCGTTCGCAATAAGACCAAGCAACTGGTCGCCTAATAACTTTTTGAATCAAAGTGCCCCTCAAAGCTGAGGGGCACTTTGTTTTTACCTATTGCAGTGGTTAGGTTGTGATGTGGCCAAGGAAACCTCGCAAACACTTGATCGTGGATTGAGCGTGCTTGAGGTTTTGGCAGAACACCCAGAAGGCTTAAGTGTCACCGAGCTCAGTCAAAAGTTGGGCGTTGGTCGAACCGTGGTCTACCGGCTCGTGGTCACACTCGAGGCCCACTCGCTATTGCGGAGATCAGCCGACGGAAAATGTCGGCTGGGCCTTGGCTTATTAGCGCTGGCCCGTGTTATTCAACCCCTGGTACGTGAAGCCTCCGGACCGGCACTTCGCATGCTGGCTGAGGCTCTCGGTTGCACCGCCTATCTCATGATCGCTGATTCAAATGATGGCCTAGTCGCCTTGGTCTCTGAGCCAAATCGAAGTGACATGCATGTCTCCATGCGCATTGGTACCAGGTCACCGCTAGAGGGGAGTGCTGGTGGACGTGCAATCCTGGCTGCCCGAACCGCTGCGCATCGACCACTTGATCCACCATGGGTGATCGCTAGCCTTGAAGGGGGGACCCATGGACTGGCTGTCCCGCTGACGGGCATAGCCGGACTTGAGGCAAGTGTCGGAATTATTTCCTCGCGCGAATTTTCCGAAGCTGAATTTGGTGCCCGAATTGCCCGGAGCGCCCAAGAAATCTCGCGCATGTTGATGTAGAAACGCCGTTGTAGACACGCCATGTCCGACGCGATTTGATCAATTCTGGGTAATGACGCACAATGGGGTGTGCCTTCCCCAAGATCACGCTTTTTATTGCGTGCAGTTGCCTTTGTCCTAGTCTCACTTTTTGGTCTGAGTTTCACAACATCAGCTTTCGCGCAGGCTCCACCAAGTCGAATTGTGAGCGGCTGGATTCCGTACTGGATGTCAAGCCAAAACAATCCCCAAGGCGTCATTACCGCAACAGCCAATAGCGATCTTTTCGTTGACGTCTCGCCATTTTGGTACTCGGCCACGAAGAGCGGAAGCAATGTAAAAGTTGGATTCAATGCGAACTACGGAAATTCGTCTGGGAACTCCTCATGGGCACTCGCTCAATTGCGAGGAGCGGGAATCCCAGTTCTGCCGTCAATCGCTGATGCATCGGGTACAAAAACAATGGCTAATCTTCTCGCGGATCCAGCGAAGAGAAGTGCCCATGTGGCTGACATCGTTAACATCGTCACGTCAAATAATTATGACGGCATTGATTTAGATTACGAAAAATTTGCTTTCTCCGATGGAAGTTCAAGTTGGGACACAACCCAACCCAACTGGACCGCATTTGTGTCGGAACTCGGCTCGGCATTGCATGCCCAAGGCAAGCAGTTAGCAGTGACAATTCCACCGCCGTGTTCCATGAGTGGTAATTGCAGCGCTCGCACCGGGTACTACGTCTACAACATGATTGGGATCGCACCATTTGTTGATCGAATTCGGATCATGGCTTATGACTACAGTTATTCGGTCGCCGGTCCTATTGCGCCTTACAACTGGGTGCGGGCAATCGTTGCATACTCGGCTTCAGTAATTGATCCGGCGAAAGTTCAAATTGGTGTCCCCACCTACGGTCGTTACTGGACTGAGAAGAAGGCCGGTGGTACCTACAGCCTGACCGGAACCTGCCCCCGGAGTTCAAGTAGCGGTGCGGAAAAGGCTGCCTACAACTCGCTGATCTCACGTGGCTCAATGACGGATGCTGATATCCCAGCATTTATTGTTAAGCAGGGTGGCGCAGCTCAATGGGATGAAGTGAACAAGGAAAACTATTTCCGCTACAACAAAACGGTGAACTGGACCGACTCAAATGGTGCATCTCAATCCTGTACCGCCAACAAAATCATCTGGTTCGCTGGACCAGACGGAGTCCTGGCTCGAACGCAGCTCGTGGGCGAATTCGGAATCAACGCAGCGGCCTACTGGACAGTTGGCGGAGACAATCCTGCTCAGTGGCCCTTGATCCGTGGATATGCGCAATCACTTGCACCGGTTGTTCCAGAAGTAAGTGTTGCTGCTCCACCTGCCGTTGTCTTTGGACAACCAAGTGCTTTGACTACTTCCGCTGCCTACAACGGTGCTCCAATCGTTAACGCCACCGCGGTATTGCAAAGGTCGGACGCGGGTTCCTGGGTTGACGTTGCATCCGGTGTGACTGGTGTTGACGGCGCGGTTGGGATTGCGTTTGCGCTCAACTCGAGCGCTACTTTTCGGATTGTAATTCAAGCGACGCAAACGACTCCTGAAGTTGCTTCGGCGGAGTTCCCCATCACGGTCACATCAACTGTTTCCGCAAGGGCTAAGACCAGGATTGTTGCGCGCGGTGCCACTATGAAGGTTCCCACAGTGTTGAGGCCAGCAATTGCCGGGCAAAAGGTGGTGTTGCAGGTTCAACGTGGTGCTCAGTGGAAAAAGATCACGGCAACCAAAACCAAGTCCAATGGTCGGATTGTGATCAAGACAAAAGCCAAGTTGCCTAAGGGCAAATACACATTTCGAGTGTTCGCACAAGCAAAGTCAGGGATTGGCGCTGGAGTTTCCGGAACCTTTACGATTCGAATCAATTAAAAGAATCAAATAACCGAATTACTTGACAGGTAGGTCAAACCAACGAAGCTGATCAAAGTCTTCGCTGAATCCGCTGACGCCGGACAAGAGTTCTGGCGCGGGCAGCGCATGAAGCAGTGTGTGCGCGCTTTCCAAGTACTCGGCCAGAGCGCTCTCAGGCGCAATATCTTGGTGGATCGGATAGGTTAATTCACCGGCTTCGTTGTAGTTCAACATTGAAAGCCGCAGGGGTGGTTCAACAGCGCCATCGCGGTGATGCCAACGGCCGGAGAGTGCATCGAATCGATATTGGGGAAGCAGTGCCCAACCGTGATCAGCGATTAGGCGTAGAACTTTGACAATGTATTCAAAGACGGGTTCAGAAATGAAGTAATTAAAGTTCACCCGCACCCAGCCAGGTTTAATTCCCTCGCATCCGTGACTAATTTCGCGCTCGTATTCATGTGAAGTCTCTAAGTCAATTCCTAATAAACGATGCCCATAGGGGCCGGCGCAACTGCAGCCACCGCGGGACTGAATACCAAACAGGTCGTTGAGAACGGCAACCACGAAGTTGTGGTGCAGGTACTTGCCATCCGGGTGCTTAATCACAAACGAGACGATGCTGAGTCGGTTGGCATCTAGGTTGCCCAGAATTTGAATGTTGGGGTGTGGGGCCCAACTCTCAATTGCCCTGCGCACCAGATCGTGCTCATGGGCGCGAATCACTTCAACACCGACTGCCTCTTTGAGTTGGAAAACGAGACCGGCGCGAATGGATTCAATAATGGCGGGTGTTCCACCTTCTTCGCGGTGCTCAACATCCTCGAGGTACATGTGCTCAAGTTGATTGACATAAGCGACCGTTCCGCCACCGACGCTTTCGGGAACAGTATTGCTCAGGAGTTCCTTGCGAACAATGAGCACGCCGGGAGTTCCTGGTCCACCAATAAATTTGTGGGGGGAAAGGAAAATTGCATCTTTATACGCGGAAGGGTGTGAATCGCAGCGCGGATTCATTTCGATCTCTACATAGGGCGCGGCAGCCGCAAAATCCCAAAAAGCCAATGCCCCGTATTTGTGAACGAGTTGGGTAATGGCGTGGGTGTCAGTAATAATTCCAGTTACGTTGCTTGCGGCACTGAATGAAGCAATTCGGAGTGGGCGATCTTGATAGGCAATCAGTTCGGCTTCAAGTTGAGCCGTGTCAATCTGCCCGTTGGCATCCTCATGAATGGTGACAACGTCTGCGATTGATTCGCGCCACGGAAGTTCATTGCTGTGGTGTTCAAATGGGCCAATAAAAACAACCGGGCGTTCATTCGCGGGAATGTGGTCGGAAAGGTGGTACTTCGCGTCAAGATCTGCAGGAAGCCTCAGGTTCATAATTCCAATGAGTTTATTGATCGTTGCGGTTGATCCGGATCCACAGAAAATGATCGCTGTGTTCTCATCGCCATTGATCGCAGTTTTAATTATTGCCCGGGCATCTTCACGTAGTCGCGTGGTTTGTAATCCGGTGCCACTGGACTCCGTGTGGGTATTTGCATAGCGTGGGAGTACTTCTGCACGAATAAAGTCTTCAATGAAGGTGACGCTGCGACCACTTGCGGTGTAATCCGCGTAAGTGACTCGTCGAGGCCCAAATGGACCCCACATCAATTGGTTGTCGCCAATGACGGACTCGCGGATTCGGGCCAGAATTGCCGGCTCGGGTAAGCCAGGCTCGGCCGGCGGTACGGTGAACTCAGTGTCTTCGTGGAACATGTTGCAACCTTAGTTGATTCACCCGGTCCATGTCACAATGCCGCTGTGACACTCACCGCGACCGCGACCCCCACGGATACCCTCCCTGACCTCGATCTGGAGAGTGAACTAGACCGTCCTTGGTCAACAACCGTGTGGGATGACCCCATCAACTTGATGACCTACGTCACCTATGTGTTTATGGAGTACTTCAAATTCAGCAAGGAAAAGGCGGGCTACCACATGTTGCTCGTCCATACCGAAGGCAAAGCGACGGTGTCAACGGGCAGCCGGGAAGCCATGGAGCGCGATGTTGCGGCCATGCATACCTACGGCCTCTGGGCCACATTGGCTAAGGATTAAGGCGCGCCACATGGAGATAACGAGCACATGGAAATAATTCCCGATGGCGAAAAGATCGTGATCCAGATTGAACCATTTGAGGTCAAGATTCTTGGCGACCTTGCTAACCAGCTACTTGACATCACGTCACCCAACAGTGAAGTAGTCGAAAATGAAGATCCGCTCGCTGCGCTAATCGGAATTGATGCATTGGCGGAAAAACCAACAGATCCGATCTCAACACGACTTTTCCCCGATGCTTATCCCGATGACCCCCAAGCGTCAATGGAGTTTCGCAGGTTCACCGAACGTTCATTGCGGGAAACCAATGTGAACCGGGCAAAGAGCGTGCTGGCTGACCTACAAGGACAAACACAGATCACACTTGGCACCGATCAATGGCAACTGTGGGTCGGCTTTCTCAATAGTTTGCGACTTGCACTCGGCACTCGACTTGAAGTAGATCAAGACACGTGGACGCAAGAGCGATCAGAGTCTGATCCGCTCTATCAAATTTTTGAACTGTACAACTGGCTTACCTGGATGCAGGAGACGCTAATTTCAATCGGCTATTTCCGCGAAGATTGAGCGGCAGGCCAATCTGATTATTGCCCTGGCTGACTTGCGCCGGGCCGTAGCTGGGGTGGAAGTCGCGTTAATGGATTACGCCGACCCACGCGATGGACAATTCAGAGAATCACTCGGTGCTACCGGCAATTAACGGAGCTAGGTCCCGAGTTCCTAAACTCACGCGGCGCATCTGACAACCCCGTGTCAGAGGTGCACGACACAATAACTCGAAGTAACCCAGCGCCAACTGGCTCTGCCAGGGAAAAGGTGGTTAGCTAAATACCCGATCAACCGGCACCCAACAAAATCCGTTAGCCACAGCGAAGACGAAATCTTCCCCACCTTGAGTCGCTTCGCCCGCTCATACGTTTTATCCCACTTGCGTACGTTTCTCCTCAACTCACCGGAGACCGCCCGAGGGTCACGACCTACCCTCCGGGCAATCTCACGAATACCCAGACCTCGACCATAAAAACTCAAATAGCGACCTCAAGTTTGACTTAGTTTTTTAGTAATCACACCCCCATTTCATTATGCCTCCACCGTGCCAAGGCCACTAGCGAGGAGTTCCCAATATTTCGCTTCGACTTCACGTTTGCATTTTCGACCACGACGTTCCACACCTTCGCCACTTTCTAGTAGGGGTCGCGACGACCCCCAGAACTCTCAGAGCAAAATTGATACAGTTTTTACTGAGCGTTAACAGTCAGATACACCGCATTGTGTTGGAAGATGGTCAATAAACCGTAAGGTTCCCGTAAGAAAGCCTCCGTATCTTGGGATTGTGAGTAAGTTAGACCTGAAGAAGATGTTTGCTGGCATCACAACACTGCTGCTGGCCATCGGATTTCTGTCGGTTCCTTCGCCGGCATACGCGGTAAACCCAGCTACCGTTAACTTGGGAACCGCGGGAACCTACTCGGTGCTGGCCGGGTCGTACATCACCTTGGGCGCGTCCAGCCCCGTCAACGGGGATGCCGGAGCCGTGGGCGCGATCACCTTGGGCGACGCTGCCACGGTGGGGGGAAGCACGTATACCAACAACGACCCGGCGATCGTGGGGCCAAGAAGCGACTTGACTGCGGCCTACGCCGACGCCGCCGGCCGTTCCGCAATAGAAATCTCGGGGACACTGGATGGGCAGACGTTAACTGCCGGTGTTTACCATTCCGCTGCGGCATTCAGTCTAGCCGCGAGTGGAATCCTAAAGCTAGATGGTGAAGGCGATCCGAACGCGGTCTTCATTCTTCAGACGAACGGCGCTATCGTTACTGGCGCATCCAGCCAGATCGTACTGACCGGTCAGGCTCAGGCTTCCAATGTCTTCTGGCAGACTCCTGAACACTTAGTGTTCGGCGCCTCGACAAAATTCGCAGGTACGGTCATGGCGTCTTCATACGTTACCTTTGGTGCTAGTTCGCAACTTAACGGTCGGGCACTGTCACTTAATGGCTACGTGGTTACGGGCGCATTATCCACCATCAACACCCCAGCCGTTTCCCTCACTGCACCTACGGCGCCGACGAGTGTGAGCGCCACCGCAGGTGACGCTCAAGCGACAGTGTCATGGACGGCACCAAGTGATGGTGGTTCAGCGATCACCGGGTACACAGTCACCTCCTCCGGCGGGCAGACAGCCACCACGACCGGGACTTCCATTAACGCGACTGGGTTAACGAACGGCACCGCCTACACGTTCACTGTTACTGCGACGAATGCGGCCGGCACCTCAACCGCCTCGGGAAGCTCGGCTGCAGTAACACCAACCACTGGA
>JBDNFH010000226.1:0-19366 GCA_041689915.1 Candidatus Nanopelagicales bacterium
CCACCGACCTATCGGCGCCGAGCTTGATCGATATTCTCGGTGAGGCTGCAGCAGCAACAGCCCGCAGCCTCGACAGCCAAGATCTGGGCCCGCTCGACCCGAGCATGACACTCGGTGCCCTCGTCCGCCTGCGAATGGGTGACGCCGTCGCCGACCGCATTCTCACCCCGATCGTTGCGGGAGTACATGCCGCCAACCCGGACCTCGTCGAGTGCGAGGCCGTGATCCCCGGCCTGCTCCGGGCCATGGCCGAGACCGGGAGTCTGGCCTCGGCTGCCGCCCGGCTGCGCTCGGCCTCACAAGTGCCGGGAGCCGCCATCGCCGGCCTGCGCGGAGGGATGACCACCCTCATCCGAGCCCTCGAGCAGGACGCGATTCGACTCGGGGCGGACCTTCGCGCGAATGCCCCGGTTCGCGGGGTGTCACGCCACCCGACCGGGTGGTCCATCGCGGTGGACGGCAACATGATGGATGCCGACGACCTTGTACTTGCTGTAGATGCCGTCACGGCGGCCCGGCTGCTCAACGGGGAACCAGAGCCGAGCGAAGCGCTTTCGAGGATCGCCGTGGGAGACGTCGCTGTCGTGGCCATGGTCCTAGCCGTTCCGGAACTCGATGAAGACCCCGTCGGCTCGGGCCTACTGGTCGCCCCCGGGCACCCGAGCGTGGTCGCCAAAGCGCTCACCCATGCCACCGCCAAGTGGGCCTGGGTTCGGGAGGCGTACGGCCCAGGCCGTCATCTCCTCAGGTTGTCCTACGGGCGCGACGGGAAGGTGCAGGAGGACATCCACGACCTTCCCGAAATCGCGCGGACCGACGTCACGAGGATCTTCTCCCTCGGCGATCTGGACGTTCTCGACCTAAGTATCACTCGATGGGACCGCTCCCTTGTCTTCCCGCGCAGCGGGCACCGCGAGGCGGTCGCGGGGGTGCGAGCTGCAGTAGCGGCCACACCACGACTCGCCGTCATTGGCGCCGGCATCGGCGGCAACGGCCTGGCCGGGACCATCGCACTTGCGCGTTCTGTGTCCGAGCAACTTGAGCACTGGACGAAACTGGGTGGTAAAATTTCCACGTGACTAGTGAAAAGAATGAGCGAGTAACCTCGCGGACGATCAACGACACAATTCGCTACACCTGCTGGACCGTCTACCGCCGTACCGGAGTCATGCCCCCGCACGGCGCACAGGCCGACCTGGAGTCGATTATTGCCGAGCTCAGGGATGCCGACGTTGTGATCCGAGGCTTCTACGACGTGAGCGCGCTGCGAGGTGACGCCGACCTCATGGTGTGGATCCACGCCCCTGAGGCCGAGTTGGTACAGCAGGCGCTCCACCAACTTCGCAGGTCGACCTTGGGCGCCACAATGCAGCAGACCTGGTCGTCGATGGGCCTGCACCGGCCCGCCGAGTTCAACAAGGGTCACGTTCCCGCGTTCATGGCGGGCAAGGATCCGCTGGAGTGGGCGACGGTGTATCCGTTCGTGCGCTCATTCGAGTGGTATCTGCTGCCAGATGAGGAACGCCGGGAGATGCTGGTGGAGCACGGAATGATGGGGCGTGACTACGCCGGCATCCAGTCAAATACGGTCGCGGCCTTCGCTCTTGGCGACTACGAGTGGATCCTGGCGCTGGAGTCTGACGAATTGCACGAGACCGTTGACATGATGCGGCACCTGCGCAGCGCGAAAGCGCGACTTCACGTGCGTGAAGAAATCCCCTTCTACACCGGCCGCCGCATTGACGCGGCTGCCGTGGTACAGCTATTGACGTGACCTACGACGCCATCCTGCTCGCCTCATTTGGCGGGCCCGAGGGTCCCGACGAAGTGATGCCCTTCCTGGAGCGCGTTACGGCCGGGCGGGGAGTTCCGCGCGACCGGCTCGAAGCCGTTTCGCATCACTACCTAGCTCTCGGAGGAGTGAGTCCCATCAATGCGCAGAATCGCGAACTGCTCGGACACCTGTTGGTGGAAATGGCTCGGCGGGGGATCGACGTGCCCCTGTTCTGGGGTAATCGCAATTCCGCCCCGTTGTTCGTCGACACGCTGCGGGAAATTCATGCGGCCGGACACAGGCGCGTCCTTGCCATCGCCACGAGCGCGTACTCCTCGTACTCCGGCTGCCGGCAATACCGGGAGAACCTCACCGCCGCCATCGAGGAAGCCGGTCTGAACGCTGACATTGAAGTCACCAAAGCCCGGCCCTATTTCGAGCGTTCTGGCTTCGCCGCTCCGTTCATCGACGGCGTGATCGACGCACTCGCCGGTGTCACCGATCCAGCGTCGGTGCGTGTCCTGTTCACCACCCACTCGATCCCGGTGGCCATGGCGGAGTCCGGCGGACCCGACGAACTCCGCGAAGAACTTCCCGGGCTGTACGAGCGGCAGCACCTGGACGTTGCGCGTCGGGTGATGTCCGCCACCGAGTCGGCCACTGCCCTGAGCCCGATCGACTGGCGGCTGGTGTTCCAGTCCCGCAGCGGACCGCCACAGGTGCCGTGGCTCGAGCCAGACATCGGTGACGCCGTGCGCGAGGCATCGGCCGACGGCATAACTGCCGTGATCGTGGTTCCAATCGGTTTCGTTAGCGACCACGCGGAGGTTCTGTGGGATCTCGATCACGAGGCGCGGGAAATCGCCGAGGAAATCGGGATCGGGTTTACTCGAGTCTCCACGCCGGGTGTGGACGCCCGCTTTGTCGAGAGCCTCGTCGATGTCATGGCCGACGCGATATTGGGAAAACCAACGTCGTCTTACCCGAGTCTGTGCTCGTCGACGTGCTGCCGCAACGCCCGAGCGGATCTTCCCGTCGTAGTTGGCTGCTGAACCGCGGCTAGGCTCCACTCATCATGGACATCACCGAGCGACCGCGGCGACTGCGGCGAACCCCAGCCATTCGACGACTGGTGCGCGAGACGCACTTGATCGCATCCGATCTGATCCTGCCCGTGTTCGTCCGCGAGGGCGCCACCGTTCAAATTCCCATCAGTTCGATGCCCGGGGTTGTGCAGCACACACGCGACTCACTGCGCCAAGCGGTTACCGAGGCTGCGGAGGCCGGGGTCGGCGCCGTCATGCTTTTTGGAGTGCCGAAGATTCGTGACGCCTGCGGAGACGTGGCGATCGCCCCGGACAGCATTCTCGCTCAGGCAGTGAAGTGGGTGAAGGAGGCAACGGGAGACGACCTGCCGGTGATCGCCGACCTGTGTCTCGACGAGTTCACCTCGCACGGACACTGCGGAGTGCTCGACGACCAGGGCGGTGTCGATAACGACGCGACGCTCGCGGTGTACCAACAGATGAGTCTCGTTCTCGCGGATGCCGGTTCGGATATTCTTGGTCTCAGCGGAATGATGGACGGCCAGGTCGGGGCGGTACGGTCCGCCCTCGATGCAGCCGGTCGGACCGAGACCGCTCTGCTTGCCTACGCCGCGAAGTACGCCTCGGCAATGTATGGACCATTCCGTGAGGCCGTCGAGAGTCAACTACAAGGAGATCGCCGCAGCTATCAGCAGGATCCGGGTAATGCGGTCGAGGCTTTGCGCGAGGTGCGGCTCGACGTGGCCGAGGGCGCGGACATCGTCATGGTTAAGCCGGCACTTACCTATCTGGACATCATCGCGCGCGTCAGTGGCGAGGTCGATGTCCCGGTGGCCGCATACGTCGTGTCGGGCGAGTTTTCGATGGTCGAGGCCGCTGCGTCTGCGGGGATGATCGATCGCGATCGGGCCATCCACGAGATCCTCACCAGCGTTAAGCGTGCGGGGGCAGGCATGATCGCGACGTACTGGGCGACCGAGGTGGCCCGCGCTCTCCGATAGCCCTACCGGCTTCGACAAATCATCCGAATAGCAACAACAGGAGGACTCATGGCACCGAGCTCCGAGGAGTGGTTCGCCCGCGCGCAGCACGTCATTCCGGGCGGGGTGAGCTCACCGGTACGAGCCTTCCGCTCCGTGGGCGGCACACCCCGTTACGTAGCGCACGCACTTGGGTCGCGCATTACCGATACCGAAGGTCGGGAATACGTTGACCTCGTCGGTGGCTGGGGACCCATGATTCTCGGGCATGCCCACCCGGACGTCGTGGCGCAAGTGAACGCTGCCGTCGCCGGATCTGCCTCCTTCGGCGCCCCCTGCCCACCCGAAGTCGAACTGGCCGAGGAAATCGTCGCTCGCGTGGCCCCGGTGGAGCGGGTGCGGTTCACAAATTCCGGCACTGAGGCGGTCATGACCGCAATCCGCATCGCGCGAGCCAAGACCGGTCGCGACGTTGTCGTGAAGTTCGCCGGCTGCTACCACGGCCACGCCGACTCGCTACTGGTCGCCGCCGGCTCCGGCGTTGCCACACTCGGGCTGCCGGACTCCCCCGGCGTCACCTCCGGCACAGCGCAGGACACCGTGGTCCTGCCCTACGGGGACGTGGCCGAACTCGAGACACTATTTTCCATCCGGGGAAGCGAGATCGCCTGCGTAATCACCGAAGCGGTGCCGGCCAACATGGGCGTGGTGCCCCCACCCCCCGGCTTCAACGCCCGACTGGCTGCTATCACCCGCGAGCACGGTTCCCTACTCATCTTCGACGAGGTCATGACTGGCTTTCGCATGTCAGCAGACGGCTGGTGGGGTATCGAAGGCGCGGTGGAGGCGTGGAAACCGGACCTGTTCACTTATGGAAAGGTGATCGGCGGAGGCATGCCCCTAGCGGCCGTTGCCGGTCCAGTGGAGATCATGGATTTACTCGCCCCCGTCGGTCCGGTGTACCAGGCCGGCACTTTAAGCGGCAACCCGGCTTCAACGACTGCCGGGCTCGCGACTCTTCGCCTGTGCACGCCGCAGGTGTACGCGCACCTTAATGCGACTGCGGGAGCGGTTCGCGACATCATCATCGACGCCCTGACCAGGCACGGCGTCGTCCATCAGGCCCCGCAGGCCGGCAACCTCTTCAGTTTCCACTTCGCGTCGACACCGATCCGCACCTACGAAGACGCACGCACGCAGAACACGGCCGCTTTCGCGACGTTCTTCCATTCCATGCTGGACGCAGGAGTGTGGCTACCGCCATCGGCCTACGAGGCGTGGTTCGTCTCCGCCGCTCATACGGACGATGACCTCGCAGTGATCGCTGCTGCCGCCGATTCGGCCGCTGCGGCGGTGGCGAAGGCCTGACGCCCCCGAACGTCACCAACTCACGCGCACACACCGCGTCACAACCCCTCGTTTCGGCGCGGCGAACTGGGACGGGGACCTGATCGCGTAACGTTATGCGTTATGCTCTGCGGGTGGTCATCCTCTCGTTTGACGATCGGGTGGCCGTGAAGGTCTTTGCGGGCGAACACGTGGCCAGGTTCGGTCCTGATCTCTATAGGGGGGCGCAGAAGAAGCTGTTGATCTTGGACGCGGCGCTCACGTTGGGTGATCTTGCAGCTGTCCCAGGCAATCGACTGGAGCCACTTGAAGGAGATCGCGAAGGCCAGCACAGCATTCGGATCAACCAACAATGGCGTGTGTGCTTCACCTGGACCACGGCCGGCCCAATCGACGTTGAGATCGTGGACTATCACTGATAAGGATGGAAAAGACGATGACGAATAAAACCAAGCACGAGCCCATTCATCCGGGCGAGATTTTGGCGACCGAGTTTCTTGAGCCACTGGAGCTCTCGCAGAGCGCTCTCGCGCGGGCCATAGGCGTGCCGCCACGGCGCGTGAATGAGATCGTGCTGGGCAAGCGGACCATCACACCCGACACAGCTGCGCGGTTCGGAAAAGCCTTCGGCATGAGCGCGCAGTTCTGGCTCAACCTCCAGAACCGGTACGACCTCGAACAACTGGCGATCGTTATGGGCGACACGTACGACCGCATCGAGGCACTGCAACACGTCGTCGCCTAACCGGGCTGACCCCCGTTTTCGACAGGGGCAGCAATCCACGAATTGATATCAGGAATCTACTCTCGGTCCTCTGACGGGCACGTTCCCCATCCGAATAAACAGCATACGTTTTCACACCTAAATCAACACCCACCATTTCCCCGGTTTTCGCTAGTGGAGTGATTATTTCTTCACACAGAATCGACATGAACCAACGGTCCTGGAGGCGTATCCACCTTCTCAGCCCGTCTGGCTGGGTCCACGAGTCAGAGGTGGTCGCTTTGATCGAACGACGATGGTCAATGACACGCTCCTGCACGGGTATCTGTCGATCGGTACGGGCGCGCATGAGTCGCGTCACCGAGGGTCACCTCGCACGCCACTACCAGGGGGTCACAGATGGACGGGATGCCGCACTCCTCGACCACTGAACTTCAAGGACTTGCCCGACTATCAGCCAGTGCCGCCTTCGGAGCGGCAGCACGCGATACAAGGTCGCAGAACCGGAGACTCAGATTCAGGCTCACAAAGACGCACCGCGGCACATGCCTGCGGAAAAGGGAAGTCCACATCCCGAAGTCATCGGTCCGAACACCTTGATCGAATCGGAGAAGACCTTTGCCATAGCAGGAACATTCCCAAATGGCTCGTCGGGTGCCTTGATTCACGACATATTTATTGGGTGCCTCGCGTCATACTGATAGGACTCGAGGGGTCTCTTGGGCTTCGTGTGTGGATGAGTTGGACAAAAAACCACTGCAACCGACGGTTTTTCTTCGGCTTTCCCAGTTTCTGGGAAAGCCGGCAGCGATGGGAATGGTGTTGCGGTCAGCGGTCGAGGTCGCGGACATCACCCGTGCACGCAGTTCAGGGTTGTCCTGGAGCGCCTTGACGGTCTCATCGAATGTGCTGGACATGCGGTGCCTCCTGGTGGTGTGCAGATATGAGGATTGGGACTGCGCAGGATCTAGACCGCCGACGCCGTGCAGGCCAAGTGGAGAGGCTGGGCCCGGTGGTCAGCCACGGCAGCGCGGTCTGCCCCGGATGTTGCGCTCATAACCTTCGCACGCAGGTAGGGATTGCCTAGCAACGCCGTGACGCTCTCGCCTACTGTCGTCATGGCGTCCTCCCCTCCTGCCGCAGCGTCATCTCGGCTCGATCGACGCTCTAAGTCATTCTCCGGGGTCGGTTGCCGGAGCCGACCGGGGTTCCCGCACAACCGATCTTCTCGAGCCGGAGTGTTGTGTCAGCCGGCGCAGTCGCTAAATACCCGACTCGCTGTGCGTGCCCAGCCGGTAAAGGTCCAAGACGTCCCCGCTGGGTTTGCCATAGAGGAGGATCAAGTCTGGCGCGACGTGACACTTGCGAACACCACTCATGCCGCTCATCGAATGGTCGCGATTGTTGATCGCCAGTGGCTGGTCGTCAGCCAACTTCTCGATGACCTGGTCCAGCCTTCCATCGTCCTCGACGAACTTCCGGTACTCGCCCCGTAGTTCTCGAGCGAGGTCCCTGCGAAACTGACTTGACGGATTTTAAGCATTCGCATCGAGCGATGCCCGCAGCTCCTTCATAGACCCGTACTTGGGCAGGTTGCGCTCCCTAGTCTCCGCAATCGCCGCGAGAGTGTCAGCGTTGGGAACAAGCGGGGCAAACGGAAGGGCCCTCTCCGCGACCGTGCGGCGCAGCAGCATCCGAAACGCGTCTGAGGGCGTCAGGCCAATCTCGGCGAGAATCGCCGTCGCCTGGTCCTTCGTCTCGTGGTCGATCCGGGCACGGACCACGGTGTCGTTTAACGTCGTCATGGCATCTCCTTCACTGAGCTGAGCTGAGCTACAGTGTAGCCTACCGGGGAGCCGATTCGGGAGGGCTAATACCTTCGGGGTCAAAAACGACCGGTTCTGGCTTCCTGCGGGTGCGGGTCCAGCCCAGGATCCGGCGACTGAACACGTCCCCGCGGAACGCGACGTAGACGAGCCCAGCCAGCGTCCATTACGTGAAGTCGGCTACCCACATCTGATCGAGTGCGGTCAGGGAGTCCCGGGCGCGCTTGACCCGGTCTGGATGACGAGGTGGTGTGCCTGCGCGCGGCTCAGGCGCGGCATGCCCGGCTCCGTGACAGGGCGGATCGCCAACTCGAGGCAGCCCGGGCCGGGCACGCCACCGACGTTGCGGCCGCAGCACGAATTGAGGCCGAGGCGTGACGGGCACTGCTCTGCGTTCCTGGTGTCTCGGTCGGTACTGCCGCAGCCCTGCTCGAGGTCAGCGAGTCGACCGTGACGCGCTGGACGACGCGCACCGGCACGACGACGGCCTTCGTGCCGGCTGACGGCGCGCAGACGATTCAGGGAGCGTCATGCGCGCGCTCACTCACGCGATGGATCCGTCCGTCGCAACGCTGTCCAGGACTCTGTTCACCGCTGACGAGGTGGCTGCGTCTCTGGCAGTGTCCGAGACCCTGGTCCGGCAATTGACTCTGGCCGGCGAGATCCCGTGCCGTCGCATCGGGCGCCTGGTCCGGTACGCAGCCGACGATGTCGACGCGTTCGTCGTTCGGTGCGATGAAAGTGGCTACTGATGTCTCAATCGGACCCGAATGTCAGACGTCCGGGTAACACTGGCCACGCGTCATCCACGGGAGGAATCTCATGGGCAGGCAGAGAGGCGGAACTGAGGGCTCGGTGCGCGAGAACCCACCGGGCGCAGATCTGTGGCAGGCACGGCTACGCCGCCAGCGTCGTCGTCGACAGCGGTGGCACCCAGTACGAGGCTGCGGGGTGCTGCTGCGGCATGCGGACGTGCTGACAACGAATCGCATCGACGCCCTGTGGGATGGCATGGGCCGCCGCATACCTCGATGGAGCAGGCACCCTCGACCCACACCGCGCCGAACCAGCCACCCCCTTGCATACGTCGATCCAGACTCAGGCAGGTGCACCGGGACCCACTCCCGTAGAAAAGAAAGAGCTAGAGAAAGGGCTAACGCCCAGAATCACGCTGGACAAGCGCTCGCTCGAATCACCGAAAACTGTTGCAATACAACGAGAAATTGCTGGTGGGTCGCCCCGGGCTCGAACCGGGAACCTACGGATTAAAAGTCCGCAGCTCTACCATTGAGCTAGCGACCCCAATGCATCAATGAATCCTATTGGTCGTCCACTTCCACATCAATCTGGTATCGATTCGGAATTGCAATTAGCTTTGTTGACCCATGGACCACAGCTGCCATACGGTGGTGCGAACCCTTCGAGGCTGCTGAAGTACTGAGACAACAGCATGAGCCACGTCGTCAGCCTGAAGCCATTCGGCGAAGCGTGGATCGTTTTCAACCCGGCCGGCGCCAACGGCAAACTCGGTGCCAACACCTGCGGGACACACGGCGGTGACACGGATTCCCTTCTCGCGCAGCTCCCGATCCAGCGAGCTGGCGAGACCAACCTGGGCAAACTTGGTCCCGGCATAAACCGCTTCGTCGCCACCGCCACGAAAGCCAGCAACAGAGGAAACAATCACGATGTCACCTGAACCCGTTGTTTTGAGCATCGCAGGAACGCCTGCACGAACGGTCCAGACGGTGCCGTCGTAGTTGGTATGCATCATGCGGCGGAGTTCATCGTCAGTGTGGTCCAAAATTGAGCCATATATTCCAATTCCCGCATTGGGAACAATTGAGTCAAGCTTGCCAAACTTTTCAACAGCAGCGTTGATGAGAGCTTGGTTGTCTTCAACCGAGCGGACATCCATGGGAACAGCGACGGCGTTGTCAGATCCGAGTTGCTCAACCAATTCCTGCAGGCGATCAGCGTTACGCGCTCCCAGCGAAACCTTGGCACCAAGTTCGACCAATTGCTCGGCTGTTGCTTTTCCAATTCCGGAGGTTGCTCCAGTGATGGCAATTACGGTGTCTTTCAGGTCGCGCAAGGCATATGTCATGACAACAAGCCTAGTGAGTTGAATTCCTCAATCTGTCTCTACTTAATAAATTGTTGTGAGCGACCACGTAATCCCAAAAATCGGGAACCGTAACCAACATCCGCTGATTTTGCGGCACATTCGCATAACAATTTAATTACGGCGGTGAACCTGTTTATTAAATAGATTCACCAGGCGAGCTGCCGACTCGGGAGCCGTGGCAAAAAACATGGAGGGTTCCACGAGTTCCAGTTCCAGGATGACTGGTTTGCCTTGTGGGTCATCGAGAAGATCAACACGTGCAAACAGAGGTAGGCCAAAACGCTGGGTGACGTAGATCATTACTGCGTCTGCCAATTCACGTTGTTCTGGGCTTGGATCACGAGGTGAAATGTCCTCTTTGAGAAAAAGTCCGTGTTCTTTGTGAGCGTCCGTGTTGGGGGCGAGAAGTGGCCCTTTGCGGATTGCATGGGAGTACTCACCGTCAATGAACAGCTGTGCGGTTTCCCCTACTTCATCAATCGCTGCCAAGTAGGGCTGAACCATTGCAGTTTTTCCCTGAGAAACAATGCGCCCAATCAAGTCTTCGGCATTGCGCGCAGAGTGCAGATCACTTGTTGGAAAGCGCATGGTGTCCTGGCTGCCACATGAAACTGTTGGCTTCACCACGAAATCACCGTCAATTGGTAGATCCCATGTGCCTTGTGGTCCGGATACAAATTGTGTGTCGACTATTGGGAATCCAGCAGAGGCCAAGTCATTGAGATAAATCTTGTTGGAGTTCCAGGAAATAATTTCAAATGAATTTTTGATGTGAGATTCTTGCGCTTTCGCCCAGGCGAGGAATTCCTCGAGCCGGTTGGTGTAGTCCCACGTGTTGCGGATGATTATGTGATCAAAGTCTGACCAATCAATCGTGGGATCAGACCAAATGGCCGGTGTCGCCTCAATTCCGATCTTGCGAAAGAGATCAACCAAAGGTTGGTCATCAAGATCAAGGTCAGGAAGTGCCTCGCAGGTGGCGAGGGCTATCCGAGGTGACACCGACCACATGTTAGTCGGTCAATATCTTTAAGAAACGGTTACCAGGATGTCGCGGGTTGAACCATCAGGATTTGTGAGGGTGATCGTTGCGGTTCCTGGAGCCAAAGCCTTCGCTCCTGGGTTGAAGAGTGCACTGCCGTCGTCGCTTCCTTGAGTAATCTCAAGTACATCAGTATTATCAACCGCGATCGTTGTGTTTACGGGATCGTCAACCACAATGTCAATCATGTCGCCGACAACTGCTGCGGCATCCAATTGATCAGCGGTGATAATCACTGGTGGAAGTAGCTGACTCGTTTCCGAAGAAGTTGCGGTGTCCGTTGCGGTTTCGTCGCTGCTTGAACAACCGGCAAGAACCGATACGCCAAGAATGCCGATCGCACCGATTGTTGCGATTTTATTCATTCGCTTCATGTATTACTCCTAAGAAGTGGGCCAATTTGGCCGAGTTCTTATTGGACGTGATTAAGTGGGGGAAAGTTCCGCTAAATTAGATTATTGAGTTGGGCGACACGTGCCGCATGACGGCCACCTTCAAATGGAGTGGACAGGAAAACGGCTAGGGCCTCGTGCGCCACCTTGGGATCACTCACACGGCCGCCGAAACAGGCGACATTCGCATCATTGTGCGCTCGTGAAATTTGCGCATCTTCGACCGTCCGGATTACCGCACCTCGAATGCCATGAATTTTATTTGCGGCCATGCAGATCCCTTGGCCGCTACCGCACACAGCAACGCCGAATTCGGCTTCACCAGCTGCCACGACTCTTCCGAGCTCAGCTCCGAATTCTGGATAGTCGACGCGCTCTTCGCTGAATACACCAACGTCGTAAACCTCATGGCCCATCTCGAGTAGCCAGGCACTCAGAGCGCTCTTGAGTTCAAATCCGGCATGATCACTTGCTAGAACAATTTTCACGTTCTTCTCCCAGTCACTAACTCACTTGATGGCCAATAGCCGTCACCATGCCAACCCTGTCATGACAGTATCGCCCAGTGAATCAACCTATGAACAATGAATCGCGGCTCTCGGAAAAAGTGGTCGTGGTCGTGGGCAGTCTTAATACGGACTTCGTTGTGACCCTCAATTCTTTTCCACAAGCTGGTGAAACTGTTCTCGGTGAAACTTTTGAACAGTTTCCTGGTGGAAAGGGTCTCAACCAGGCGGTTGCGGCATCGCGACTCGGTGCCACGGTCACCATGATTGGGGCGGTCGGCAACGATCACTTCGCAGACGCACTCCTGACAACCCTCGCCAGTGAGGCCATTACATCCCTTGTGCACAAGAGCCCTGGCGCAAGTACAGGCATGGCACTGATCGAGGTTGCTGAATCGGGTGAAAACAGAATCATTGTGGTCTCCGGTGCAAACAACGTGCTCTCTGAAGGAAGTGTTGAAGTCTCACTGCGCGAGATCGCCAGCCGACATCAAATCGGTGTTGTGCTCACCCAGGGTGAAGTGCCAGTTGCCGCAACCCACAGGGCACTAGTCGTAGCCAAAGAACTTGGCGCAACAACGATTCTGAACCCTGCCCCCATGCGTGAATTCCCCGCATCAATGTTTCCATTGGTTGATTACTTGGTCCCTAATGAACACGAAGCAAAGGAATTAGTTCAGTCGGAAGGCAATTCTTATAAATCGATGCTGGATTTCGTGGAGTTAGCCACAGCAATTGTCGATCTGGGTGTTGGAACCGTGATAATCACGCGCGGCGAGAAAGGTGCGGTGTGGTCAACTGCAATAGCATCCGGTCAGGCCGCAGCATTTCGAATTGTTCCCGTTGACACCGTTGCTGCAGGTGACGCATTTTGTGGCGGCCTCGCGGTTGCCCTCAATGAAGGCCAACCATTGAATGAAGCTTTGCGCTGGGCAAGCGCTGCCGGGGCAATCACTGCAACACGAGTTGGCGCTGTCACATCACTTCCACAACGCTCTGAGGTTGAAGAACTCCTCACGTAGCGCGACGCGTCAACTACGGCGCGGGGAATCCCACCGTTACGGGAACACCATTTCGCGTGATCGTCACTGTTCCATCACCTATCTGCACGGGAACACTCTCAGCGGAACTTCGAGGAACAAACACCGTCACCATTACCTGCTGTTCACCCTTGCGCGGAACAGTTGTCGATCGCGACATAACGGTGCCGGGTGCTTTGACACCCCAGTCCGTGGTGTGCCAACCGATTGAAGAACCCGCCGTAGCGGATCGCAAATTCCAGTCACCAACACCAGCCTTGACTACATCCACTCTCTGATCGCCCGCAACCAAAGTGAGTTGGCCGTTGATACCCTCAACGCCAACACCTGGACCAATCTGCCAACGTTGGGTGATCTCACGTTTCTGGTAATTCTTACGTTGCTTCTTAGGCACCTTGACTTTGGCCGCATTGATGTAGTCGGCGACAACGAGTACATCACTCCCGCGAACATAGGTAACACAGCGAGTAATTTCTGTTTTGGTCCACGACTTGTCAACCAAGCACGAGTAGTCGTTACCACCGGAGAGGGAGTCCGAGCGACTTTTCGTTTTAACAACACCCTTCCAACGGTTGTACTTCGTGTTGGAAACCGTGAATGTTGAATGAGCCGAACGTGATTTAACAAATGACCTCAGTGAACTGGAGTTGTAACGGTAGGGACCAGGATCTGAAAGCCATGGAATACCACGCGAATAGAAGGTAAGCGATCCACCGTCATCATGTGTGTGTGCCGTTCCTGGTCGTACACCCTTGTAACGCAGCGAGTAGTAACTATCTGGCACACCTGTTCCACTAGGAGCCCAGGAATAGCGACCGAAAATGTAGCCCCCGTCGTAAGCGGTGTAGACCGGAGTTGGCGGAGTTCCCATCGCGCCTCTGGTCCGCAGCCAATCCGCGCGCCAATCGCCAACGCCAAAGTTGTTTCGAAGTTCAACAGCCGCCGTGTCGCCTAGTGATTCAAGTTTGAAATCTGGACGGACAGCTTGCGCAACGAATCCGTACAACAATTCACGCAACTGCGGAATTGGTTCATTAGGAATTCCACAGGTTGTAGCGGCTGTCTCAACTTGGGTGAGGAGCTTTTCCATATACATGGCGTATTGCGGTGAACCTTCAACGTCGCTGCCATCGCTATTAATAACGCCACGGGCAATTGCAACCAAGCGATTCCACGCAGCATCTCGCAAGTTCGTATCGGCAACTGAGCAGAATGTTGCGAGGGCGCCAATTTGGCGAACGAGATCTGTGTTGTTTGCGCCAATCTTGATATCAGCACCACCGCGGTAGGACTTCCACATCAATGTTGCATCGCGTACCGCAGTTTGCTGAATAATCGGATCCTGCAGCGTTTGCCAGGCACATGCGAGGGTCTCTGTTCGAAGTCCGCCATAAATTGAGCCATCAACCCAGTAGGAACGTTTTACTTGATGGTCTTCAATCCAGTAATACATCAGTTGTCGGAAGCGATCGACCATTGCTTGGTTTTGTACATTGACCCCGCGAAACAGAAGTGGCAGTGCCCAGTTCAGTGAATTGATATGTCGGTTACCGGAAAGGTCCGCTGAAGATTGGGGACGCCAGTTTGGATTTTCGGTGAGGGTGTACCTGCCCCCCTTACCAAGATCCACTTTGCCGGCCATCAAAGCTTGGGCTTGGGTGCGCTGTTTTTTTACCGACATGGAGAACAAGGTGGTGCACCAACTACCAAGTGCTGTTGGCATTACCGGAGGGGCTGGAACGGGAGTTGGCTCTGGCAGCGCAGGGGCCACGGGGATTGGTTCGGCGACCGGAATCTCTTCCGCGTGGGCTACCGACCCAAAAGTTGACAGACAAAAAGCCGCACAAACCACGACGGTGGCTGTGCGCGCTGGGAGAAGTCGACCTCTTGGTCGCAGCGACCACATGTGTTACATCATCACCCGAAAGGGGGTGACTATGTCAAACCGGGGGTCCCTTCGCATGTCGCAACCCGCTCATTTGCGGCATTCATTGAGGGGGAAGTCGGCCCAAGCACCCAGCCAAGGCTTCCCAGCATTCCCGCCACCAAGGGCCTAACGGCTGCCAGTGGGATTGTGGGCAATCCCAGCAGTTCACGCTGATATTTGGGCATTGTTGCGGCAGCGCCGGCAAAAAGCGCGCTGTAAGGGGCTTTGGCCGCCAGCGGTACCGGTGCGTTTCGTACAAATTTCACCGTGCGAAATGCACGCTCTCCACCACAGAGATCCGGCCTGAAAGCATTGAGTTGATCGTGTAGTTCGTCAAAACTTCGCGGCGGATCGGTGACACCGACCATTTCACCTGCGATCGCCCACTCGCGCACGTACTGATCCGGTCCGCCCGGGATTGCTCCACCCCACACTAAATGTGTGGCCAAGAATGAATCCGCGAAAGCAACATGAACCCAGCGCAATAGATCTGAATCCGTTGCTGTGTAGTCCTTTTGCTCACCTTGTGCGGTTAGATAACTTCCATTCACTTTTCGATGCATTCCGCGGACTCGTGCACACTCCCGCTCGGCCATCACGGTGTCACCGAATGTCACGACGGTCAACCATTGAGTTGTTCCGGCAAGGCGACCAAGCGGGTCAGCTTCGTAACGCGAGTGTTCATCAACTCCAGCCAGAGCACCTGGGTGCAGCGCCTGCATCAGCAGAGATCGCACGCCGCCAACAAGTGTTGGCAGTGATCCGTGCACGGCCCACGTTGCCGAACCAGGACCAAAAAATCCCTTGTCAGTGCCGCTGCTCAACTGCGTAACCCACTCGGGTGCCCCGTCCGACTCCCCCGAAACGATTCGCCTAAATCCTGAAGCAGTTTTGTCGCGCGCGACGACCAGTGGGTTGATCACCATCTAACTGTGCCTATTAAATGCAAAACCCGCACCTTGAAAAGGTGCGGGCGGGCCAACTACTGGAACCCGACCCAACTGAGCCCGCCGTGGAGGAGGTCACGACGGGCTCAGTCTTTGCGGGGTAATTACCAAAGTATTTAGTTCTTCTGGTCAGCGGCCGCCAAAGTCAGTGAGACCGTGAGTATTTCGCCATTGCGCAATACCGTGAGTTCAATTTGATCTCCCGGAGCATTTGCACGAATCGCAACAATCAGTGCGGTCGAATCACTGATCAGATTGCCGTCGACTTTGGTAATCACGTCGCCGTCCTGCAACCCAGCAGTCTCGGCCGGTGAATTTGGAGTTACCGCAGCAACCGCTCCACCGGGACCAGCAAAGCCCATGTCGAGTTGAACACCAATGATCGGGGTTTGGGAAGTGCCTGTGTTAATCAGTTCGTCAACAATCCGCTTTGCAGTATCAACCGGGATCGCAAAACCAAGCCCAATACTTCCGGTTGCATCACCCATGCCCAGTGTTGCAATCGCAGAGTTAACTCCGATTACTTCACCGGCAGCGTTAACGAGTGGCCCACCAGAATTACCCGGATTAATCGCAGCGTCCGTTTGAATAGCGTTGATATATGCCGTATCGCCTTGACCACCTGCCGTTACCGGGCGATTTAGTGCGCTAATGATTCCTGAGGTCACAGTTCCTTGAAGCCCAAGTGGTGAACCAATTGCAACGGCAATGTCACCAACGTTGACGGAATCAGAACTACCTAGAGTCAATGCCAGAAGATCGGTGCGATCAACTTTGACAACAGCAATGTCGTAGCCAGGATCAGCGCCTACAAGTTTTCCCGTCGCCGTTGAACCGTCAACAAAAGTGACTTCAATAGTTCCGCCATTACCAACGCCACCTGCCACATGATTATTAGTAACGATGTACCCGTCGGAGCTGACCACAAACCCGGTGCCGGTTCCTTCACCCTGTGTTCCGGAAACATTCAACTGAACAACCGAAGGCTGCACAGCCGCGGCTACAGCGGCAATTGAGCCTGCTGCAGGTTCAACTGAACCACCGGATGTGACGGTGACGGACGAACTCGAATTGCTCTGGGCAACCGTGTAACCGACTGCGCCACCAACTGCGCCACCAAAGAGGGACACGAGTGCAGCACCTGTGATCAACAAACCAATCCGGGACTTACCCTTGGGCGCGTCACTAGCCGGCGCGGAAGAACTGAGATCCGAACCGAATGGTGGATTGACGGGCTCCGAAATCTTGGTGCCAACAATCGTGGTTTCACCTATTTGTGAATTTTCGGGGTTAATGGTCATTTAATTCCTCCTAGTTTATTAACTGTGACCATTAGAACGAACCTGCACGCTTTTGGCTCCGTCAAATTCAAGAGTTGGCCAAGCCCAAACACGATCTTTACAATTCCCTTACAAAACTCTGGAAAAACTCCGAAGGCTAGAGTTCCACCGTGCGCGAGGTGACGAGTCCAATAGAAGCGGCGCAGACACTCGCCCATGGAAATCTCGCCATCCTCCCAACCGAAACTGTCTACGGACTCGGAGCAGACGCTGACAACCAGAGCGCCGTGGCCCGGATCTTCACTGCCAAGAATCGACCAGCGAATCACCCTGTAATCGTCCACGTCTCACGCCTTGAACACATATATATGTGGGCAACACACATCCCCGACTACGCACTGGATCTTGCGACCGCCTTTTGGCCCGGACCCATGACCCTGGTGCTTAAGCGCCTTCCCAGGGCAGGTGACTACCTCACCGGCGGCCAAGACACCATCGCCCTGCGGGTAGCAAGTCACCCAGTCTTCCAGCACGTCCTCGCGGAATTGGCAAAAGAAAAAAATGATCAAGCAGTGGGCATTGCAGCACCCAGTGCGAACCGATTCGGCAGCGTTAGCCCGACAACAATTAACCACGCGATTGAAGAACTCCGTGACTATCTCAGTGACGAAGATGTGGCTCTCGACGGCCAAAGTTCACGTGTCGGAGTTGAATCAACAATTATCGATGCAACTGGTAGCGAACCGATCATTCTGCGTCACGGCGGAATCACGGCTGAGGACATTGAAACAATCATTCAACTGTCCCGAAGTGAAAGTAACGTGCGAGCACCTGGCACTCTCGCATCCCACTACGCCCCAAACAAGCAGTTGCAATTGATAAGTGAGCGAGAACTTCATAACATGCAGCCAGGTGCCTTGATTGCCATGAATGATGTAGAGACACCAACTGGTTTCACCAGAATCACTTCCCCCGAAAATGCGAACGAATATGCGCGCGTTCTCTACGCCTCTTTGCGTGAGGCGGACAAATCCAGTGACCACGTTATTTACGCTGTTCCACCAACAGGTGGCGGAATAGCGGCAGCAATTAGAGATCGACTCGATCGAGCCGCGACCAAGTAACTACTACTTTGGCGCCATGCGCAGTGCAGCATCCAGACGGATCGTTTCTCCGTTGAGGTAACCATTTTCCAAGATCGCCTGCACTAAGTGTGCGTACTCATCTGGCAAGCCCAAACGCCGTGGGAACACTGGTGTTGAGGCAAGCCGCTCTTTTAAACCTTCCGGCATGGTGTCGTAAATCGGCGTATCAATCAAACCCGGTGCCACGGTCATGACTCGAATACCCACTGCCGCCAAGTCCCGTGACAGTGGGAGTGTCATTCCGACAATGCCGCCCTTGCTCGCACTGTATGCAGCCTGACCAATTTGTCCATCAAATGCTGCAATGGATGCAGTCATCACGATCACGCCACGCTCGCCTGATTCCTTAGGTTCATTTTTTGTCATATGTGATGCCGCGATTCTGGTGACGTCAAATGTTCCGACCAGATTGATATTGATCACCCGGCGGTAGTTATCAATTGATGCAGCATTGTTGTCTCGGTCAAGTGTTCGCTCGGCCCAACCGATCCCCGCGCAGTTAATTACTGCATCAAGTCGACCAAAGCGAGCAATCGCCGCATCCATGCCAGCAGAAATTTCATCGGTGTTTTGAACATCAACCCGTATGGCAAGTGCAATATCACCCAACTCTGCAGCGAGCTTGTTGGCCGCTTCCACATTCACGTCGGCTATAACAACTCCTGCGGCTCCATTCGCGACTAATCTCCTGGCAGCAGCTTCACCTAGACCTGATGCCCCACCACTAATGAAAGAAACGGAGTCAGCAATATTCATAGGGCAAAGACTATGCGTATCCCAATTCGTGCAAGCGTTCATCGCTAATACCAAAGTGGTGTGCCACCTCATGGATCACAGTAATACCGACTTGACGCACCACCGCCGCCTCTGACACACACATTCGCAAGATTGGTTTGCGGTAGATAGTGATGTGATCGGGTAAGAATCCTGAGTATCCGGTTCCGCGCTTTGTGAGGGGAACCCCGTAATACAAACCCAATAACCTAGGTTGCCCCGACTCTTGTTCCTCAACGAACACGGCGACGTTGTCCATCAATGCAGCGAGCCGTTGCGGAATCGTGTCCAAGGCTTCACTAACCAGCTCTTCGAAGCGAGCCAATGGGACGTCAATCACGACTCAACCTTCACATGCGAGGGCGACTACCGCTCACCCAGGCCTCTCCCCTACACTTTGCCAGTTGTACCAGGTCCCCATCGTCTAGCGGCCTAGGACGCTGCCCTTTCACGGCGGTAACGCGGGTTCGAACCCCGCTGGGGATACG
>JBDNFH010000227.1:0-4720 GCA_041689915.1 Candidatus Nanopelagicales bacterium
AGTGGATGGTTTACCAGCAATAATTCCATGACGTCCTCTTGGGCGATCCGAGCCATTTCTGAGGAACGCTGGGTCCGGACATTCATTCCGTCGGAGAGCACCTGGGCGCAAGCGGGTTGCAGTTTAGGTACTCCGTCGATCTCAATCAAACATGCCCGGCAATTAGCAACTGGCACAAGGAGCGGGTGATCGCAGAAGCGTGGAATCTCGATACCAATTTGTTCGGCGGCACGAATAACAAGAGTTCCTTTGGGAACTTCCATCTCAATGCCGTCGATTACAACACTGATGGTGCCAATCTTTCCGGTGTGATTGGTAATGGTCATTAGGCGCGCACTCCCGAGAAGACGTATGACGCAATTGGGTCAAATGCTTTGTCAGCGCTGGTGTGGGTTGCTGCGATAAATTCGTCACTGAAGTACGTCATAGCAGCGGGATACGGTACTGCGGCAGCATCACCGAGTGCACAGAAGGACCGACCAGCCATCTGACCAGACAAGGTTGTCAGGGTTTCCATTTCACTCTCGGCGCCGCGACCGTGCTCAAATTTTTCAAGCACACCGGTGATCCAGTAGGTGCCCTCCCGACACGGTGTGCACTTTCCACACGACTCATGCTTGTAGAACTGGAGCCAACGGGTAACAGCTTTGACAACCGACACCGTTTGGTCAAAGACCATTGGCGTTCCCGTTCCCAACATGGTTCCTGCCTCTGCCATGGCTTCGTAGGTCAATGGAAGGTCAAGGTGATCGGCGGTGAGCATGGGAACACTTGAGCCACCAGGAATCCAAAACTTGAGTTCGGCGCCCGGACGCATACCGCCAGCGTAGTCAAGCAATTCGCGCATTGTGATGCCCAGTGGTGCTTCGTAGATGCCGGGTCGTTGTACGTGACCCGAAACAGTGAATACTTTGAATCCGGGTGATTTCTCGGTTCCAAATTGACGGAACCATTCAACGCCGCGATCAACAATGTAAGGAATGTTTGCAATTGTCTCTACGTTGTTAATCACCGTGGGTGATGCATAAAGTCCGGAAACCGCAGGGAACGGTGGTTTCAAACGAGGCTGCCCGCGATAACCCTCGAGAGAGTCAAGCAGTGCAGTTTCTTCACCGCAAATGTATGCACCGGCCCCGGCGTGCACGATGACTTCAAGGTCAAAACCTGAACCTTGAATGTTCTTGCCAATCAGGCCAGCTTCACGTGCTTGCTTAACCGCGAAGGCGACCTTACGAATTGCCGCGGGAACTTCACCGCGAATATAAATGAACGCATGGTTTGCCCGAATGGCAAATGAAGTAATAATTATGCCTTCAATGAGTGCATGTGGGTTTGCCATCATGATCGGGATGTCTTTACATGAACCCGGTTCAGATTCGTCGGCGTTGACAACAAGGTAGTGGGGCTTGCCGTCATTTTGCGGAACAAATGACCATTTCAATCCGGTGGGGAAACCTGCTCCCCCGCGTCCGCGAAGCCCACTGTCCTTAACGGTTGCAATGACGGAATCCGGTTCGGTCTTGAGTGCTTTAGCGAGAGCTTGATACCCGCCATGACGTTTGTACCCCTCGAGTGTGTACAACTCTGGGTCATCCCAGTGTTCGGTGATTACCGGTGTCAGTTTCATTATTGTTACGCTCCAGACTTTGCAATTTTCAAACCGGCAAGCATTTTTTCGTCCACGCAATTACCGACAGTTGCTAGATCGTCCTCTGCCGTAGCAAGGGTGCGCTCAGTCGCTTGGAAGTCACGAATCATGGGGCCACGGGTTGACCACACTTCTTCACCTGCTGCAAGTTTGTCAATTACGTCAACCGCGCTTTGCGGGGTTACGTCATCCATGAATTCCCAATCAACCGTCATGACGGGAGCATGTGTGCAGGCCGCCTGGCACTCAATGCGCTCCAACCAGAAATTACCGTCAGCAGACGGTCCGTTGTGTGATGCGCCCAGACGCTCGGCAACGCGCTCATAAACAGCATCACCACCGAGCAGTCCACACAGTGTGTTGATACACACCCCAATGTGGTGTTTGCCAACGGGGCTGAGCTTGTACATGGTGTAGAACGTTGCGACCGCGGTTACCTCAGCTTGGGTGATGTTAAGTTCTTCCGCGCAGGCAGCGATACCTTCGGTGGTTACTCCGCCTTCCTCTGCTTGGACTAAATGCAGCATTGGCAACAGCGCCGAGCGTGGATTCGGGTAACGCCCTGCAAGCTCTCGCATTTTCAATCTGGTTGATTCAGAGATCATGTGCTGCTCGCTTCTCTGTGACATTTGTCTGTGACATTTAGCGGTCCACTCCGCCCATGACTGGATCAATACTGGCCACGGCCGCTATTACGTCAGCGATCATGGAACCTTCGCTCATTGCCGCCACTCCTTGCAAATTATTAAATGATGGATCCCGGAAATGCACGCGATAAGGACGGGTACCGCCGGTACTCACAACGTGAGCGCCCAGTTCACCGCGTGGTGACTCAATCGGAACATAAGCCTGACCGGCAGGAACACTGAAACCTTCAGTTACCAACTTGAAATGATGAATGAGGGCTTCCATGGACTCGCTCATGATTTTTTGGATGTACTCGGGTGAGTTTCCTTGCCCGTCGCCACCAATTGACAGTTGTGATGGCCAAGCAATTTTCTTGTCGGCAACCATGACCGGACCTGGCACAAGACGATCAAGGCACTGGTCAACAATGTTGAGTGACTCATGTATTTCAGCAATACGGATCAGGAAGCGACCATAAGCATCTGAAGTGGTTTGGGTAGGAACATTAAATTCGTAGTTTTCATAACCGCAGTAAGGGGCGCTCTTGCGAAGGTCATGGGGCAATCCGGTTGAGCGAAGTATCGGTCCGGTCATGCCGAGTGCCGTACAACCGGTGAGGTCAAGGTAGCCAACGCCAACTGTTCGAGCCATCCAGATCGTGTTGCCTACCAACAGATCCGAGGTATCCTTCAGGCGCTTGCGCAAGAGCACAATGGCCTCGCGAATTTCGTCTTCGGCACCGTTTGGTAGGTCTTGGGCGACTCCACCTGGACGGATGTAGGCGCTGTTCATGCGCAAACCGGAGACCATTTCAAAAATGTCGAGAACGATTTCGCGCTCACGGAAACCGAAAATCATGGCGGTCAGTGCGCCAAGTTCCATGCCTCCCGAAGCGAGTGCTACCAAGTGGGAGGAAACGCGATTGAGTTCCATCATCATGACTCGGATTACGTTGGCACGCTCTGGGATTTGGTCCTCAATGCCAAGAAGCCGCTCGACCGAGAGACAGTACGCGGCTTCATTGAACATTGGGGCTAGGTAGTCCATGCGAGTTACGTAAGTGACACCTTGAACCCAGGTGCGAAACTCCATGTTTTTTTCAATCCCTGTGTGCAAGTAACCAATACCGCAACGAGCTTGCGTGACAGTCTCACCTTCAAGTTCCAAAATCAAGCGAAGCACACCGTGAGTTGACGGGTGCTGCGGTCCCATGTTGACAACGATTCGCCCGTTCTCGCCCTCAGGTGCCCCCATGATGGAGTCCCAGTCGCTTCCGCCAAGGTTGTAAACGGTGCCTGCGGTGGTGTCGTCGGAACCAGAGAAAGGATCTGTATTTGTGAAGTCGGTGGCAGTCATTAGTTGTACGACCTCCGTTGATCTGGTGGCGGGATGCTTGCACCCTTGTATTCAATGGGGATCCCGCCGAGCGGATAGTCCTTGCGTTGCGGGTGCCCCACCCAGTCATCAGGCATTTCAATCCGCGTTAGTGCTGGGTGACCATCGAAAATAATTCCGAAAAAGTCCCACGTTTCCCGCTCATGCCAATCCGCGGACGGGTACAAGGCGACAACTGAAGGCACATGACGATCGGTGTCGGGAATTGATACTTCAATCCGAATTCGACGGTTATGTGTGATTGAGAGCAAACTGTAAACAATGTGCAGTTCGCGATCTTTGTCTTCTGGGAAATGGACACCGCTAACGCTTGTGCACATTTCAAATCGAAGTGCCGTTTCATCGCGGCATTCGGTCATGAATGAAATGAGGTGTTCAGGTTTAACGTAAAAAGTCATTTCGCCACGATCGATCACAATTTTTTCAACCGCTCCACTCACGCCTGCATCAAGCAGTGAGAGCGCGAGTTCTTCGGCGATTTCGTCGAACCAACCACCAAATGGTGGAGTAGATGCACCCGGCATGACAATCGGTGCCACTAACCCACCGAAACCACTTGTATCGCCCGAGCCGCTCACACCATATGCGCCTTTGCGGACACCAACAAGATCAAGTTCGGCGATGCCGTGTGGGACAACGGGAAGATCGCTCATCGCATGAGCCCCTTCATTTCAAGTACTGAAGGTGCAGCGAGAGCAACCTGCTCTTGCTCGACAATCTGCTTCTTGCGGTTAACGCCTAGTTTCATGTCTTGAATTTCGTCATGGATTTTTAGGATTGCGTCAATGAGCATTTCGGGGCGGGGTGGGCAACCAGCTAGATACATATCAACAGGAACAACGTGGTCAACACCCTGGAGAATGGCGTAGTTATTGAACATTCCGCCACTTGATGCACACACACCCATGGCCATTACCCATTTTGGATTTGGCATTTGGTCGTAGATCTGGCGCAAAACCGGTGCCATTTTTTGGCTTACCCGACCGGCCACAATCATCAGATCTGCTTGACGTGGAGAAGCTCGGAAAACTTCCATGCCAAAACGGCCAA
>JBDNFH010000228.1:0-34572 GCA_041689915.1 Candidatus Nanopelagicales bacterium
AGCTCTTCTTGGCCCAGAGCACTGTCTAGGGCCTGGAACACGAGCTGGGGGTAGTAGGCGTGTCGCTCAAGATCACTTTGGAGCGCCTGCTCCAAGACACCTGTATTCATTAAGGACAAGTCTAGGGGCTAAGGTCGTGAGGTGAATTTAGCGAATCAAAAATCGGGTTTTTTTTCCTACACCCCAGAGGTCTCTGAGGCTCTCAATAGCGGCACCCCGGTTGTGGCTCTGGAGTCCACAATCATCAGCCATGGGCTTCCTCGCCCGGAGAATATGCGCGTTGCCACCGAGGTGGAAAACATTGTTCGCTCGCGAGGCGCCATACCGGCCACGATCGCCATGCTTGAGGGTCGTGTTCACATCGGTCTCAATGACAGCGAACTGGAACAAATCGCAACCCGCGACGACGTCGTGAAAACGAGTATCCGAGATCTTGCCACCGTGGCTGCACGAAAGGGATTCGCTGCCACAACTGTCGCCGCAACAAGCCACTTGGCCCACTTGGCCGGTATTCACGTTTTCGCGACCGGTGGTCTTGGCGGGGTTCACCGGCATGCACGTGAAAGTTGGGATGAGTCAGCCGACTTAACAGCCTTGAGCCAACTCCCTATTACAATTGTGTGCTCGGGTGTGAAGTCAATCCTTGATGTTGGAGCAACTTTAGAACGACTTGAGACACTCAACGTTGGTGTCGTTGTCTACGGCTCCCATCAGTTCCCCGGCTTCTACCTGAGTGACTCCGGGTTTACCGTCGACTGGTCGCTCTCCGACCCGACTGAAATTGCTGACGTAATGTCTGCCCGCCGCGAATTATCTATCACTTCTGGGCTCGTAATTGCCAATCCGCTACCCCTTACCAGTCAACTGGATCCCGATCTCCATGATCAAGTTCTCGTTGAAGGATTGAAGCTGGCCGACTCGAAGAAAATTACTGGAAAGGACGTCACGCCCTTCCTCCTTGACCATTTCCACCGGACAACACACGGTCAAAGCCTGGTGGTCAATACGGAGATCATCGTTCGAAATGCTGAACTTGCCGCTCGCATCTCCGTCGCAGATTCCCGCGACCTAACACAGGACTAACCTCACGTGGACACCCCGACGGTGCATCTTCTCGGCGATCTCATGGTTGACATTGCAATGAGTGTCCAGACCCTTGAAGCACTCACCCTCGCTCGCGGCAGTGATTTTCCTTCCCGGGCAGTTTTGAGTCCGGGAGGTAGCGCGGCAAATACGGCAACTTGGCTTGCTCGTTGTGGAATTGAGGTTTCCTTGATCGGTGCTGTAGGCGCTGATCCCTTGGGCGAGTACCTCATCAACGAAATCGAGAAATCCGGGGTTCACGTGTTGGTTCAACGCGTGCCCAGCGAGTTAACCGGTGTCTGTTTGATTCTCAACGAGAACGGCGGTGAACGAACCATGATTCCCAGCGCCGGTGCGAATGCTTTATTTGATGACTCGGAGGTACACGATCATTTGGCAACTGCACACGTCACCCATGTTCATATTTCGGCGTACATGCTCTTTCATGAAGTTAGTGGAGCCACCGCACTTGCCTACATTGATGCAGCGCGCCGGCTCGGTGCCACTATCAGTCTTGACCCAGCATCAAGCGCGTTTATTTCACCTAATCGTGCACGCCTTATTCAGGCGCTTTCATTAACGGACCTACTCCTGGCTAATGCCGATGAAGCCCTCGAAATCACCCGGTTGCTCAGTGAGGGTGGGCATGCTCCGGACAAAATTGACTTGAAACTCATTTCCGCCGCTTTGCATCCCCTTTCACCCATCGTCGTGGTGACAGATGGTTCCGAACCCGTGCGTGCCCTGCGCAACTCAATTCACAACTTCACGAGTTCAGTAGCAAAAATTGAGAATGTCGCATCCACAACAGGTGCAGGGGATGCATTCAACGCCGGGTTTCTCAACGCGTGGCTCGCAGGCGGCGATATCCCCGCTTCTTTGACAGCAGGTACTAGTCTGGCAACGCGAGTGCTTTGTCAGGTTGGAGCCACCACACTCACCTGTGAATAAGCGCCTATCAAGGCGCACCCATTGAGAGGAAAATGCCCAACCCATGGCCGCGAAGAAGAACACTGGAAACGGTATCTCCAGAATCATTGACATTGATGTCGCCGACGAAATGCGCGGCTCTTTCTTGGAATATGCCTACTCGGTTATCTATTCTCGCGCTCTCCCGGACGCTCGTGACGGCTTAAAGCCCGTTCAACGCCGAATTCTTTTTCAGATGAACCAGATGGGGTTACGCCCTGATCGCGGCCACGTTAAGAGTGCCCGAGTTGTCGGCGAAGTTATGGGCCGACTGCACCCGCACGGTGACTCAGCGATTTATGACGCACTGGTTCGCATGGCTCAGGCGTTCTCACTACGCCTTCCACTCATTGATGGTCACGGAAACTTTGGTTCACTTGACGACGGACCGGCGGCAATGCGCTACACCGAAGCTCGCCTCGCGGAAAGCGCGATTGACATGACCGCGGGCATCGACGAAGACGTCGTGGACTTCGCGCCCAATTACGACGGGCGTGAAGTTGAGCCACTCGTACTCCCGGCTGCAATTCCTAATCTGCTAGTAAACGGCGCAAGTGGCATTGCCGTGGGTATGGCAACAAATCTGGCCCCACACAATCTCGCCGAAGTGATAAATGCCACGAGATTCCTCCTAGGTCACCCGCAAGCAACCCTTGATGAACTCATGACCTTTATTCCCGGACCTGATTTCGCAACAGGCGGTGTGATTATTGGCCTTGACGGGATCCGGGATGCCTACGAAAGTGGTCGGGGAACTTTTAAGGTTCGGGCCCGAACAAAAATTGATCAGATCACCCCAAGGAAACGCGGGATCATCGTCACCGAACTGCCGGCAAACATTGGCCCTGAACGGGTGATTGAGCGCGTCAAAGACTTGGTCATAAGTAAAAAGCTCCAGGGTATTTCCGACATTGTCGACCTCACCGATGGTGATTCGGGTCTAAATCTGGTCATTGAATGTAAAAGCGCCTTCTCTCCAGAAGCCGTCCTTGAACAGCTTTTCAAACTCACGCCCATGGAGGACTCCTTCAATATCAACGCTGTAGCCCTCGTTGACGGACAACCGGTGACCATGGGACTCAAGCAAATAATTGAAGTCTTTATTGACCATCGCATAAATGTCGTGACGAGGCGGAGTCGTTACCGTAAGGAAGTCGCGGCTAGCCGGCTACATCTTGTTGACGGCCTGCTCATTGCGATTCTCGATATTGATGAAGTCATTCAAGTAATCCGCAACAGCGATGACACTGCAGCAGCACGAACTCGGCTCATGGAAATCTTTGACCTCTCTGAAATTCAGACGAATTACATTTTAGAAATGCCGCTACGCCGACTCACCAAGTTCTCGCGCATTGAATTGGACAAGGAAGCAGATCAACTTCGATCAACAATTGAGGAACTCGAGGGACTCCTCGCCGACGAAGCCAGTCTTCGCGCTCTCGTGTCAACCGAATTGGCGCACGTCAGTTCAGCGCACTCCAGCCCGCGACGTACGTTGCTCCTTGAAGCCACCGGAGTCACTCAGGTGAGAGCCAGCACTTCACTTGAGATTCCCGATGAAAACTGTGTGGTCTTGCTGTCCAGCACCGGACTCATCGCACGAACAGCGTCGATTAGTACCGAGCCTTCTGCTGGCTTTGACGCAAGCCCTCGTACCAGCCATGACGTTGTGATTTCTGCTGCCCGCGGCACCTCACGTGGTGAATTGGGAATTCTCACGTCCCTTGGCAAGGTGCATCGAATTTCTGTTGTAGATATTCCAGCCATCCCCCCTACAACGGGAGTCCCTGGGCTCAGCGGAGGTGCACCAATTGGTGCATTCCTTTCCCTTGAGAGGGAAGAATCCCCCATTGCAATTCTCAATCTTGAATCACCATTCGTGTTAGCAACCCGCGCTGGCTCCGTGAAACGACTGGCCTCAACCCACGCAATTAACCGTCCAGTGTGGGATGTAATTGGACTTATTGCGAACGACACTGTTGTCGGCGCGGTGGCACTCGACGATAAAAATGCTACCCAGTGCGAATTGGTCTTCGTGACTTCTGCTGGTCAGCTACTTCACTTCCCAGCCAGATCAGTGCGCGCACAGGGTCGGGCTGCAAGTGGGGTCGCCGGGATCAAAACACCAGATTCACACGTGATCTTCTTCGGCGTGGTCGACCCTGGCGACGCCAATGTCGTGGTGACCGTTTCTGGCTCAAGCCAGGCTCTACCGGGAACCGAGTTGGGCCACGGGAAAGTATCCGATTTCACCGAATATCCGGGCAAGGGCCGCGCTACGACCGGCGTGCGCGCTCATAAGTTTCGATCCGGTGAAGACTCACTGCTTCGGGCTTGGTGCGGCCCGGTACCTGCGAGAGCAGCAACCTCAAGTGGAACGGCCGCCACACTTCCCCAGTCCGGCGGTAAACGCGATGGAACAGGTTCCCCACTGACCCACCCAATTGATGCAATTGGCGGTCCCATCGTGATCCGCTTAGAATGCTGAGTTGTGTCAGTAAATCCTCCGTGCAGTGTTATCAATGCACAAACACCCCTCGCGGGCACGGCGCCAGTATCTGATTCCTGGTTGATCCTCTTACACCAGGGAGCGTGGGGGGCACGTCCGGTTGACAACCTGGTTTCACATGAATTGAAAACTTGGGCACAGGATCACGGTGCACAAGTTCTGCTAACTCGAACTCCGCAGCATGCAGCCCCCTATCCATCCTCAACGTTTTGGTTTTCGGGTGGCGGTGGAAACTTGCTGCACGGTACATTAGATCCCAACGGGCTTCCCGACCTACAAGTTGCACAAAGTTCTGAGCCACTACTGCTGATTTGCACGAACGGTAAACGCGACCAATGCTGCGCTACTTTCGGCCGAAGCCTCATTACTCAATGCCAAAAGTTGCTCTCCGCCAAGTTATTCGGACATATACTCGAATGCAGTCACTTGGGTGGGCATCGTTTTGCGCCGACCGCCATATGGGTACCAGAGAATTTAGTACTGGGACGACTTGACCCACCAGCGGTGCTAGACCTTCTGGAAAAAGGCGAAATCGACTCGCGATTCATAAGGGGCAGTACACACCTCTCCCCCGCCCAACAAGTAGTCCAGGTTTCTTTGCGGCCACTAAGGCCAGACTTCCAATCGTGCACACCGCGGGGCAAGGATTTCGAAATCGAAGCTCAGATTGGCGACGTAACCGAATCCTTCTTAGTTGCCGCGCACCATACGACCCAAGTGGAAACATGTGGCTCCGAAGCTAAAGAGAGCACCGAATATCGAATCATTGACAGGAGCTAGATGGCCACCCAATCTGATGATACCCGAATCACCAGCATCCCGAAGGCAACACTACCCGATCTCACAGGTGTTCAACATTCTTTGAGCCAACTTGTGGATAATCACGTTTGCGTTGTATTTTTCAGTTGCAACCACTGCCCTTATGTCCAATGGATTGAGCAGGCCGTGGGAGAATTCTCCCGCGAATTCGCCGAAGTCTCCTGGGTAGCAATTTGCAGTAACGATGCACAGAGTTACCCGGAAGATGATGTTGCGGGGCTACTCGAGCAATGCAATCGGGCAAACTGGGACTTCCCATACTTGGTTGATTCTGACCAAAGCGTGGCGCGGGAATTTAGAGCCGTGTGTACACCGGATTTTTATGTGTTCGGAATTGATTCCGAACTCGTATACCGTGGCGCATTTGACACGTCACGACCAAGGAGCACTACCCCTGTAACCGGTGAATACCTACGTGCAGCCATTGAATCTGCACAAACAAACGAGAAGTTCTCGCAAGGCGCTCCGGCACTGGGCTGCAGCATCAAGTGGTTAGAGGCCTAACCCAATTCGAATCAAATCCCCGCGGTCGTGCACGGTGGTGCGCTCACGACCGCGAGTATGCCCGAGTTCTTTTTCATGTGCGTCAATCCGCTTCCAGCCTTCAAAGTCAATAACCTCGACTCCGCGGTCAAGTAAGAGTTGATCAATCTGCTCTGAAGTCGAATCCTGCGACTCGATTCGGTTAGCAAAAAGTGCATTTACGCCGGCGACCGCATCTTTCTTGTTTGTACCGATGATTCCAGAGGGTCCACGCTTAATCCAGCCTGCAACATAACAGTTTTCAAGGCCAATAATCGCACCGTCCATGCTGGGTATCACGTTGGTTCCCTGATCAAATGGAACACCGGGCAAGCCTTCCCCACGGTATCCAATACTGCGAATTACCAATTGCGCGGTAATTTCTTTGGCGTCGCCTGTTGCAAGAAGACGACCGTGCTCATCAAGTTCCATAGTGTGAACCCGCAAGACTCCACTTTCCAGATCCATGCTCTGCGGTGCACTATAAAAATGAAATTCAATACGTTGATCTGCGTGTGCTTCACGCTTGGACCACTCTGCCATGACGTCAAGATTTCGAGCAACAACTTTGTTTCCGGCACTCGCATCCGCGAAATCAGTAGGCAAGTCTTTAGGATCCACTATTACGTCGACTCCAGCAATCTCACCCAATTCTTTTAACTCCTTGGGGGTAAAGGTTGCGTTGGCGGGGCCGCGTCTACCAATAACGTGTACTCGGCGAACCGTGCTGCGACCAAGGGCATCAAGAACATGTTGGGGTATATCCGTTTGTTCAAGTTCAGAGACGGGTTTTATCAGAATTCGCGTGACATCTACAGCAACATTGCCAAGCCCAATCACCGCAACGTCGGTTGCATTAGCCAAATGGTCACCGAAGTCCACTGCGTCAGGGTGTCCGGTGTACCAACGAACAAAGGCCGTAGCCGCAATGCTCATCCGGTGATCCTCACCTGGAATACCCAGTTCTCGGTCAAGGGATGCACCGTAGGTGTAAAGAACGGCGTCGTAGTGCTCCTGCAGTTCCTCGGCCGAGAGATCACGACCAATACTCACATTTCCACGAAAACGCACTAATGGATTTTCAAATGTCTGGGCCAACTTGTCCCGAACTGAGCGGATCGAAAAGTGATCTGGCGCGACCCCGTACCTCACCAATCCAAAGGGAACAGGAAGGGCATCGAAAACATCGACTTCCACTTGGTATTCCGACGCTAAATGCTCTGCTGCATAGATACCCGCCGGGCCAGCACCAACTACGGCAACTCGCATGAACTCCTCATTTCACTTATGGGATTAGATATCTTGGGGAATTAGACGACCCGTGTGTACGTCGAAAATCGCCCCGCCCACTACAAGTGTCTTGGAGAGCAAAGGATAGGCACGTGCCCGGGTCACATCAAGGATCAGGGCAGCGAACTGATCTGAGACGGCCCTGATTTCAATGCCGCGTGAATCGATACCAGAAGCCGCAAATATTGCAGCGTGCATCTCCTCTTCGACTGCCGAAGCCATCCGACAATCAGTATGCGGCATTACTAGTACGCGGTTGACTCCAAGAAGGTGATTTGCCAAAACAAGGGTACGCAGTACGTCGTCCGTCACGCGCGCACCAGCATTTCGTAGAATTTTCACATCCCCCGGCAACATGCCGAGCAGTGCAAGTGGATCGATTCTTGAGTCCATGCAGGTCACAACTGCTAAACCTTTTCGGGCTACACCAGTTAGTTCACTGTCACTGAATTGAAATGCATAACGTGCATTTGCTGCCAGAATGTCAGCGAATTCAACACCAAAATCAATGTGATGTTCGCTCATGCATCGATCCGTTCGCGATCCAGGTTTTGCGCACCGGAAACAATAAATTCCTTGCGGGGAGCTACATCAGTTCCCATGAGTAGGTCAAACACGTCTAAGGCACTATCAGCATCAGAGAGCGTCATGCGTCTCAAGGTGCGGCGCGCTGGGTCCATGGTGGTCTCCCGCAGTTGGTGTGAGTCCATTTCCCCTAGGCCTTTGTACCGCTGCACGGGGTCCTTAACCCGCTTTCCCTTTTTATCCGCATCACTTAACACATTTTTCATCTCGTGATCAGAGTACGTGTAAATCACTTCATTGGCCTTGCTGCCAGCATTGACGACTTCAATTCGGTGCAATGGTGGGACGGCGGCAAATACCCGTCCGTCTTCCAAAAGGGGTCGCATGTACCGATTGATGAGGGTCAGTAATAGGCAGCGAATATGCGCGCCGTCAACGTCTGCATCTGACATCAGAATAATCTTTCCGTAGCGAGCTTGGTTAAGATCAAATGAACGACCGGAGCCGGCACCAATCACTTGAATAATCGAGGCGCACTCAGTATTTTTCAGCATGTCTGACAGGGACGATTTCTGAACATTGAGAATCTTGCCTCGGATTGGCAGCAGTGCTTGGTACTTGGAATCTCGAGCCGACTTGGCTGTACCAAGTGCACTATCACCTTCAACGATAAACAATTCAGATTCGGAAACATCCGTGCTGCGGCAGTCAACTAGTTTTGCCGGCAAAGAGGACGATTCAAGGGCAGTTTTACGACGCTGCGTATCGCGGTGGCTGCGAGCTGCTACTCGGGCACGCATTGCATTTGCGACTTTTTCCGCAATGCTTCGAGCTGTAGCTTTCTCACCCCTTGGCGGGGTTTTCAACCACTTGGCCATTTCTTTAGCCACGACGGCGGACACGATTCGTGTTGCAGCAGGAGTTCCGAGAACCTCTTTCGTTTGGCCTTCAAATTGAGGTTCGGCAAGACGCACTGCTACTACGGCTGTTAGGCCCTCGCTGACATCCTCTTTTGTGACGGCATCTTCACTTGCCTTGAGAATCTTCGTGTCTTTTAAATATTCATTGAATACCTTGGTGAGGGCTCGTTCTAGCCCGATCACATGGGTTCCGCCTTTGGGGGTTGCAATCACATTGACAAATGAACGAAGGGTTGATTCATATCCTGTGTTCCACATCAAACCAATATCAACATCCAAGTCACGCTGTACTTCTTGACTCGTCATGTGCCCTTGGTCGTCGAGTACCGGAACAGTTTCAGCGAAGTGCCCGGTCCCAGTAAGTCGAATGACTCCGCCGATCTCTTCACCTGTACTCAGATAGGTGGCATACTCGCAAACTCCACCTTTGTGTTGAAAAGTTTCCTGCCACAAATCATGGGGGTCACGCTGATCAGATAACGCAAGTGTGAGCCCTGGGACCAAAAACGAACTTTGCAGTGCTCGTTCACGGAGTGCGGTTCTATCGTATTGCGCATCTTTTGTGAATACTTCGTGGTCGGCCCACCAGCGCACGATTGTGCCGCTTTGGGTACGGGGTGCTTTGCCGGTGATGTTCAGGCCGCTTTTCTTAGCGAAAGAACTTTTGGGACCCTCGGATTCAAAGTTCCCCGGCACTCCCCGGCGAAATGACATTGAGTGGATCTTGCCCCCGCGAATTACCGAAACATCAAGCCTGGATGACAGTGCGTTCACAACCGATGCCCCTACGCCATGGAGACCGCCCGATGCGGAATAAGAGCCACCTCCAAATTTTCCACCAGCGTGAAGCTTGGTCATGACGACTTCAACACCTGTGAGTTTTGTCCGTTTTTCAATGTCAACCGGGATACCACGCCCGTTGTCATGGACCTCGGCTGAACCATCGGGTAGCAGGGTCACGCAAATTTCGGTACAAAATCCGGCTAAAGCTTCGTCAACTCCGTTATCGACAATCTCCCAAAGGCAATGCATGAGCCCTCTGGAGTCACTTGAGCCGATATACATGCCGGGTCGTTTGCGTACCGCCTCTAGACCTTCCAGGACCGCCAGATTCTTTGCCGTGTAATCCTGCGCCGAATCAGCTGAGGATTTCGCTTTGACCACTGCCCTAACTTAGTGCGATCTCGGCCCAGATCACGGGATTGAATCACACTCACAAGCGTGCTTTGCCCGACTTCGCTGTTGGCGAACCTACGCGAGTCTGGTCCCTCAAGGGCTCTAATTCATGTTTCAATGAGAACATGTCAAATACAAGTACTTCAACCCTTGATGCCCCAGTCTTAGTGAGCACCGACCGCTGTGACCGTTGCGGGGCTCAGGCATACGTACTCGCTGAACTCCCAGGTGGGTCTGTTCTCTTGTTTTGCGGTCACCATTGGAGTGCATATGAGGCTGCATTGCGACCCAAACTCGTCAAGGTCATTGACGAACTGCACCGCCTCAACGTACGCCCTTAATCCAAATAGTCGCGCAGGACCTGTGAACGGCTTGGGTGGCGAAGTTTTGACATCGTCTTACTCTCAATTTGCCTGATGCGCTCACGTGTCACTCCGTAAACCTTACCAATTTCGTCGAGGGTCTTTGGTTGACCGTCGGTGAGGCCAAAACGCATTCGCACGACGCCCGCCTCCCGATCTGAAAGGGTGTCAAGAACCGACTCGAGTTGTTCCTGCAATAGTGTGAATGAGACTGCGTCACTGGGAACAATCGCCTCGGAGTCTTCGATCAAGTCACCAAATTCACTGTCACCCTCTTCACCCAGTGGAGTATGCAGTGAAATTGGCTCGCGTCCGTACTTCTGGACTTCGACGACCTTCTCAGGAGTCATATCTAACTCCATGGCCAGTTCTTCTGGGGTTGGCTCTCGGCCAAGATCCTGGAGCATCTGACGTTGAACTCGAGCTAGTTTGTTAATTACTTCAACCATGTGAACGGGGATTCGAATAGTTCGGGCTTGGTCGGCCATGGCTCTCGTGATCGCCTGGCGAATCCACCAGGTTGCATACGTTGAGAATTTGTAACCCTTGGTGTAGTCAAATTTCTCAACTGCACGGATCAAACCCAGGTTCCCCTCTTGAATCAAGTCAAGGAATAACATCCCTCGGCCGGTGTAACGCTTTGCCAGGGAGACAACTAAGCGCAGGTTCGCTTCAAGTAGGTGATTCTTTGCTCGACGACCATCAAGAGCAATCCACTCCATGTCAAGGCGCGTTTTCTTGTCCATCTTGGCGCCTTCATTGAGCATTTCTTCGGCGAAAAGCCCAGCTTCAATGCGCTTGGCCAACTCAACTTCCATCTCAGCGTTGAGAAGTGGAACCTTGCCAATTTGCTTCAGGTAGTCCTTGACCGGGTCGGCCGTCGCCCCGGCAACGGTGACGGTTTGTACCGGCTCGTCAGTTTCATCAACGTGTGAGATTGTGAAAGATGCGGATTCTTCAGATGCCGCGGCGGGATCTTCCTTTTCGACTTCGGCTAGATCCTTCTCCAGGTCAGTTTCTAAATCCTTTTCAAGTTCGGCCGCAACTTTAAGATTCGGTTCCTCGGATTCATCAACGAGTGCGCCTTTATCCTTCTTCACCGCCATCTTTACCGGCTTAGCTGCCGAATTGGCTGGGGCTGGGACCTTTTTTGCGACAGCCTTTTTCGCTGGGACACTCTTCTCAACGGGGGCAGACTTCTTGGCAACTGGTAACTTCGTGGCCACTTTTTTCTTGGGTGCCGCCGTGCTCTTTGTCGGTTTAGTGGCAGTTTTCTTAGCCACCGATGGCTTGGTTGCGGTTTTCTTAGTGGTGGTCGTTTTTTTCGCTGCAGCTGCCATGTGAGAGTGGATGCCCTTTCGCCGATGACCCATAACAAGTGCCCGAGTCAAGCCTGCTGGCTTGTTCGGGCACTCTATCTTGACATGCCGGTCAGCAAAGCCGCGCGCCGGGGCAACGTAAACGAGCCTTTGCTTGACCAATGGTGACACCGAATGTGCTGCGCTGCAGTAGATCACGATCAATAGCCACGGACTCGAGGGAATCTACCCTGAAGTTGCCGCTCCACCTAGTCGTGACGTTGATGGCTTTAAGACCGACCTTGGAAAAGGTATGTGAAATATCTTTATTCGGATAGGGGCCACCGGTATTGCTTGAGTAAAAAATTGATCCGTCAAAATCCCACATCCACGAAGGTACCGTTGTGATCGCGACGTTAAAGCCCGCGATTGCAATACTCCAACTCACCGCCTCCCGGGACTGACCGGACTGGCAAATCAGTGGCAGATTCGTCACGGCTCCTTGCGCGGGCCAACAGCGTGGCGCCTGCGCGGGAACATAGCGAGCGAAGTTGTCAGCGATTCTGGTCTCAAGATCAGTGACCGTAGTTACCTCATAATTGGTTAAACAGATGCGGTCAACCTCTTTCCAATCGCCGCCTGGTGGTTTGAACCACACCCGCATGTGGTCAATGAGCCCCGGGCAACCACGAATCCCAGCATCACAGTACTGGTCAGCGCCCGGCACACACGCGGCCGTGAGTTTCCATCCGCATCCCCGACAACGGATCACTTCGTTGCGGATACCGGTGTTGACCGAAGGCGGAAGAATGAGGCCCCCGTTACCCTCGTAGCGCACCTGGTCTTGATTGGCGAAAACATCAGGATTTGCGGACACCCCTGGTGCACTAAAGCCCACGGAGGAAAGGAGTAATCCTGCCATACTGATGCTGAGAATCAGTATGGATCTAAATCTCATGTTCACGACCTGATTCTCAATCAGGACCGGTCCAAGATCAAGACCTTATTTTCTACCTGTGGAAAACCAGGCTATTCATTTCACTGAAGTTGTTTCCTCAACCCGATGTAATGCATGGCCAACAAATCGGGCTACCTGTTCCTCCTCGACTAGGAATCCGTCATGCCCGAACGGTGATTTCAAAAGATGCAATTCGTCCGCACCTGGGGTTGAATCGACGATCTCTTGTTGCAGTCGAAGTGGGAAAAGCCGATCCGAGTCAATTCCAACAACAGTCAATGGCGCGGTAATTGTGTTGAGTGCATTCGCAACGCCACCGCGCCCTTCGCCCAAGTCAAACAGACTCATGGCTCTGGTGAGCGCAATATACGTGTTCGCATCAAATCGGCGGGCCAATTTGTCTGCATGATGATCCAAATACGATTCCACCGCGAAACGACCGCCGGTTGACGGCGATTCCTGCCCTTGAACACTTCGACCAAAGCGCATGTTGAGTTCACTTTCACTGCGATAGGTGAGGTGGGCGATCCGGCGCGCAATGCCCATACCCGCAACCGGGCCAACTTCAGCGTCGTAGTAATCACCATTATTGAAATATGGATCCAATTCGATCGCCGCGAGTTGGGTCGCATGAATACCAATCTCGTCGGCACTGACCGCGGCCGTAGACCCCAACACGAGTCCGCCTCGAACCGCACCAGGATACCGCACCATCCACTCCAAAACCCGCATTCCGCCAAGGGATGGACCCAGCATCAGTGCATAGGAGTCAATTCCGAGGAACCCCATGAGCTCGTACTCGAGTCGAACCATGTCTGCAACCGTTATAATTGGAAAACGTGAGCCCCATTCTTTAGAGTCGGGAGCCAAACTCGAGGGACCGGTGGTTCCTTGACAACCACCCAACACATTGGCACAGACAACAAAGTATTTGTCCGTATCTATTGGGGCGCCTGGACCAACTAAGGAATTCCACCAGCCACCGGTGGTATGTCCGGGGCCTGCGTCTCCCGTTACATGTGAATCACCCGTAAGGGCATGAGCGATATAAATGGCATTGCTTGCATCAGCATTTAGCTCGCCCCATGTTTCGTAGGCGACCCGTACTTGCTCGAATTCGAATCCGGAATCAGTGGCGAATGGACCGAAGACGTGAAAGAGCCTCTCGCCCACCGGAAAGCCCTCCCGCCAAGCAGCGCTGGCGGGAGGATCTCCTTGGTAACTCAAGGCACCGTATTCGATGGGCATTTATTTTTTGGCCGCTGCGAATCCGATTTCAAGGTCGGCCAGAATGTCCGGTAATCCTTCAATTCCGACTGCCAGGCGCACTAGCCCCGGCGTTGCAACCGTATTATCAACTATCAGCGGAACACCATATTCGTGCGCAACGGAAGCAACGCCGGAGATATCCAATACGTCATTTCTCGGATTAGACAGTGTCTCACCATAAAACGCTTTGGTATTCGGTCGAATTGCAGCTTTCCACGACTCTACGTCATCGGCGTTGTCGACGAATGAAACTTCAATTCCCAGTTTTGGCAAGGTGTAGTGGAACAGGTTGTAGGTGCCACCGTACAAACTCGGGCTAGAAACGATATGGTCCCCAGCTTCAGCAACGTTAAGGATCGCTATCGTTTCTGCAGCCTGTCCACTTGCAACGAGTAATGCACCCACGCCTCCCTCAAGGGCGGCAATTCGATCCTCGACCGCAGCCTGCGTTGGGTTCATGATTCGGGTGTAAATATTTCCCAGTTCTTTAAGCGCAAACAGGTTTGCTGCATGTTCGGTATCTTTGAAGACATAGGACGTTGTCTGGTAAATCGGCAACGCACGCGCACCCGTAGCTTCATCGGGGCTTTGTCCAGCATGGATTTGCTTGGTGTCAAACGTCCATTGATCAGTCATTTTTTACTCCTAAAATTTTATTTGCATTGAATATACGGATTGACGCATAAATACACCTTTTCCACCTGGGTCTGCGCAGAGCAGCACGTGCTCGTACTCAGGTGGAGGTGCTTTGACAACAACACATGGCAACCCTCAATCAGTCTGGGGCCTCGCCTTATGCAAGACCCGCGCTTGCCATAAAAATATGGCCAGGTCTCCACCGGGAGCACCCCACCGCGGTTGGAGGGTTGCCGTCTAGCTAGCCGGGGCTTAACGCTGGACTCTTGACCTAGCGGAAACTATAACTGCATATCCTTCAGTGCGCTACATCAAGTCCGGCCAAACACTCATCCCTGGTTAAGACGTTGACGCTCTCTAACCAAAAATCCGGTGAAAGTGCATAATCCAATGCGGCCCGAATCATGGTCGCTAAGGAGTAGCTTGGTGCATCAGCGAATGCACGATCAATACATAGATTTGCCATCGCGCCATTTCCCTGGAGCCACCAACAGATCGCAGCAGTTGTCGCCACGGGTGCTCCTCGATTGGAATCGAGTTTGGGCAATAACCCGGTCAATAACTCGGCCACCAGATTCCGATCAAATACCTCATTGGCCATATCCCACAAAATTGAGTCGCGGATCCTGATATCCCCCAATGCCACAACGAGTCGAGCCATCTCGGAGACGGTGACGGGCTCACACGCTTGTCTCAATAGGTCATGGACAAACTGACTTTCTGCGGCACGCCAAGGCGTGAGTTCTTCCGACACTGGAAGTTCAGGGAACTCCAACAAGTCGATGAACTCTGCGCAATTGCTTGCACATGCTACAGCGCGATCAGACCTATTGACCTGCCTGTCAACAAGTGTGAGATGCGGATCGCAATCACCACTGCAGTCACGGGCATAAATGCGCTGACCGACCACGACAAAAGCTTGAGCTAAATCAATTTTGGGTTGGGCGAGAGCACCTTCGACCGCGTCAATACCCGCATGAATCCTTGAATCCAGGGTATCGAGGCACACCACAATGACCGCTTGGTCAGCAAGGTAGATCCGACCAGGTTCAACGAAGAGTTCGAGATCTGACCCGCTCAAGTCCTCGGCTTCTAAAAATGCGTCTACATCAGATCTCTGAGTGAGGATCACCTGACCTGATCTCAGCCAGCGGATCATCAAACTATTCGCTGGGTAGAAACCAAATGAATGAATCAATTCATTGAGAGTTTCTGCAGCTGCATCAATACTTACATCATGTGATTGCATCGTTAGAGTCATGAGGCAAATCTGATACTTGGTCCATGAATATGAAAGAGGCAATAAAACGTCTGTGGACTGTGTGACGCACACACACGTGCATGTGTACAAGCAACAGTGCTGGTGGGATTACGCCCGGGGATAGATGTTCACGTAATCCCAATACTTAGCGGAAATTCCATCACCTGATGACGCACCGCGCAACCGCCTGCTGATCCAGGGCCACGCATGGTTCTTCGCCCAGGACACATGCCCAAGCACACGAGCAGGAAGCGCTGGTTGCGCTGGTTGCGCGAAGTTACCAGGGTGTACCAGCCAATCGGCATTTCCCCAACCCAAGGCCTGCATTGCCGCCTGAGCCACTAACGCATGACCTCGTGGATTGAGATGGAGTCGATCATCGTCCCAGATCTGAGGGTCATCGAAAATCTCAAGATCCCAAAAGTCCACCAAATAGCAGTCATAGGCGGCCGCGATTGCTACAGTCGCTGACCTCAATCCGGCAAATCGATCACTGATCAAACCCATGACCTTGGAAGTCCGGGCTGGATTGCCGAAAGCAAAAAGTAGCACGTCATGGCCACCGGCTCGCAACTCCCGAACGGCGCGCTCGAGTTCTGTTGCCTTTACATCTAAATCAAATGATCCTCGCATGGCGTCATTGATTCCACCGGCGAAAGACACCAACTCTGGATTCAATTCGAGGGCTCTAGGCACTTGTTCGTCGAGCATTTGCGTTAACAGGCGTCCTCGGATTGCAAGATTTGCATAATTCAGTGGAGCAGTTGATGTGCAATACGTGTCAGCGAGTTTGGCAGCTAAGCGGTCAGCCCAACCGAGGTATAAATCATTGACACCCAAATCAGCAACGCCTTCAGTGAAACTGTCACCAATCGCAACGAATGACTTCCATTCCTTGGCCTGCTTGTGAATCATTTCGGTGATTCCCCGTTCACAATTATTTTCGATGAACTACATGTAAAGACCCGGCCGCCGAAGGCTTCCCCTCCCGCGACGACCGGGTTGAGGAAACCATAGTGGGTGCTCTAGGCATATCCCAACGGGACACTCCCTTTGGCGAAAGTTGTCGACAGCGGACGGCCACCCTGAAGTTGTGCGGCTATGGGTTCGACACCTTGGCCAGTGCCTGACCAGCCTTGCGGTACCAAGCGATCAGGGCAACAACGCCGATTAAAATTTGCGGGATGAAACTGGCGGCCCGCCACACGAGATCTGCTGCCGTTGCGGCGCCCATCGAAGCTCCGAAGCTGACAAGTAGCGCGATCAAGGCGGCGTCCACGGTGCCTAATCCCCCCGGGGTAATCGGAATCATCAGGCCAAGCTGAGCGATCGCGAACGCTGCAAAAGCAGCAGCAAATGATGTTCCCACGTTGTCCCAACCTTCAACTCCGCGCAAGGCGACGTACAGGATTAAGAATTGGGTGAAGGAAACCGCAATCTGAGCGGCCGTCAGTGCCCCCCAGCGCTTCTTCAGCAACTCGTACATGTTGGCGCGGAACTTTACGATAGGGGCTTGTAGGTCAACCGTTGCCAGGGCATTTATGTGTTTACGTAAAGGGTTGATGAGCTTGTTTGCTAGGGCTCCAATTTTGATCGCCAAGGGTTTCGAACGCATGATCAATACAAACGCGATCACCACGGCGGCCAAAATTGCTAAGCCCAGGATCCCCGTCAGCGCGTGGGAATTTCCGCTTACTCCAAACAGGGTGATGGCAACGACTCCCAGAACTGGGAAAAAGAGGGTCACGAAGGTACTCCAGAGCCCTACGGCCGTAATTCCGGCAGTGGCGCTGGTCCCTGCGATGCCAAACGTATTCAACATGCCAAATTGCACAGCTAAGCCAACTGCGCCACCACCAGGTACACCATTACTGATCGCAAACGCTGCCTGATTGACCTGCTGGGATCGCCAGTACTTCAATCCTGGGGTTGCTGCCAAAAACGGGAAACCGTAGGTGAGTAAATACAACAGCACACACGCCACGATCAGCACAATCGCCAGGGTGCTCATGGTTTCAAGTGCGGTTAATGCATCAGAGTAACTACCAATTTGCGGGATAACTTTCCAAAAAATAAGAACGATAAACGCTAAGCCGACAACCCCCAGAATGATTGATTTCTTCTTATCAAGCCCACCAGGACTTGTTGACTTCTTGGGTCCCTCTGCGTTCGTTTCCACAGGACTACTTTGCCATAACTTTACCGCAGCCATCGCCAAATGGGGGTGGCGTCTGGACCCGTCTAGTCATTGGGCAGGATGACCACATGCGGCTTGACCATATTTCTTATGCGTGTCAAAGTAGTGAACTTGCGGACGTTGTGCAACGGATCGGCGGTGACTTGGGAAATTACTTCGTTGATGGTGGTCGGCACCCCTCGTTCGGTACCAGGAATTTCACACTCCCACTGGCACACGGTGTGTACATTGAGGTGGTGGGTGCCCTTGACCATCCATCAGCACAAAAAGCGCCATTCGGACGAGCCGTGACCCAGCGAGCCCAGGCGGGTGGCGGCTGGATGTCCTGGGTTGTGTCAACCGATCGCATAGATTCCGTTGAACAAACACTGGGGCGCGCCGCGGCAACCGGACACCGGATCAGACCCGATGGTGTTGATTTGCATTGGCGCCAATTGGGCGTTTTGGACACCATGGAACACCCACAATCCCCGTTTTTCATTGAGTGGCAGGGCACTAAAGAGCATCATCCGGCCTTCGGAGGCGAACGAACAGGCATCAAGGTCTTGGGGATTGAAATCAATTGCCCAACCCGGGATCTCGGACCCATGGCCGCAGAACTTGCTCCCTTGACAGATTTGATCACGTGGGTCAATGATCCCGAAGCCGGTGAGTTTGGCATCAATGCTGTTACATTTGAGACCCCGCACGGACACGTTCGAATTGATTAGCGAGGAATGACATGTCCACTCCTGTTCTCGGTGATCCGGCCCCACAGTCAGATGGAGTTCCTGAAACTCTTAAGACGGCCGCTGGTTTTACCTGGCGGTTCTTAATTCTTCTTGCCGGGCTTGCCGTCTTCGTAGTAGCCCTTGGCACGATCTTCCCTGTTGTTTTTGCATTGTTTTTTGCAATGCTCGTGACCGCTTGGACTCAGCCGGTCATGAACCTGATCCACAAAGTCTTGCCCAAAGTGGTTTCCATGCTTTTGGCTCTGCTCCTGATTGGGTCGGCCATTATCGCGATTTTTTATGTTGTCATTGCATCGTCGGTCGCTGCAGGCCCCAAGTTGGTAATTAGTTTGACCTCGGGCTTAAATGACATTGAAAAATGGCTCCAAGAGGGCCCACTCAAACTCAGTGACGACAATTTAACCAATCTGCTCTCTCAGGCTCAATCATGGGGTGAAACGGCTGCGAGAGGTATAGCCGTCGGGCTCCTTGACTCGTTAGGGTCAATTGGGACCTTGGTGATTGCCGGATCGGTTTTTATTTTTGGCGTAATCTTTTTTCTACTCACCCCCAATAAGATTTGGGACTGGTTCGTCGGGTGGCTCCCCGCGCGCATTGAAGAACCGGTCAACATCTCTGGACGGATCGCCTGGGGATCAATTTCAGGCTATACGCGTGGGATTGTCATCATTGCGTTCGCTGACGCTGTTCTGGTCTTTATTGGTCTCACCATCCTGCAGGTGCCATTGGCGCCTGCACTTGCCGCCGTTGTTTTCCTCGGCGCATTCATCCCGGTGATCGGCGCACCCATCGCGACCTTTTTTGCCGCGGTGGTGGCTTTGGCTGAACGGGGCCCACTGATTGCTCTTTTGGTCATCATTTTGACCGTGATAGTTGGATCCTTTGACGGCGATGTGTTGCAGCCACTGGTAATGGGCAAGGCCGTAAACCTGCATCCGTTAGCAATCATTCTGGCGATTGCCGCGGGAAGTATCGCTTTAGGGATAGTCGGAGCCCTTATTGCAGTACCAATCGCTGGCGCCGTCTACGGGGTGGCTAAATACGTAACGGGTCGAGACCCCGACCACCCATTCCCGTCACCTGAACCCTTTACCCCCAGTACGGGTGCTTAAACCAAGTGCAATCAGTGCGCCGCAACTTAACTGCGAGCATTGATGTTGTCAATGGGCAGGTCATTACCCGCTGCAACACAATATCGCTCGATTCGCTCTGCTGAAAGATTCATCCGCTTTAGTGACTTTGCGGTGATACCGTCCGTCCCCTTTTTTTGATTAGCCTTATTCACATTGTTCTGAATCCGCTCTGCATTTGACAGGGCCTTTGCTGGCAGTTCCCCACCAATCACCGCAGAGTCAATCGACACGACCATGAGGTCCGTGTCGGACTGAAGTTCACTCAGAAGTGCCTTCTTTTGCTTCTTGGTCAGGCCACTTGTATCTCCGTTAATTTGTGAACGCACCAGATCAAGTGCGAAGTAGTCATCACACGCATCCTGTGCCAGAACAGCAACGACCTCCACACTCTGGGTGGGTGAAGGGGTAACCGTTGGTGTCACCTCAGATTCGGCACTACTGGAGCAACCGGTGAGCACGAGTGATGCGCTAAGTCCAATAAGTCCGACTGTGACAATTTTTCTGCGCATAATCATGCTCCTTAAGCCGATAGACGATTCCGTCACACCTTACGCCCCAGGCTGGGAAGCCGCGGGCACATTGTGCGCGTGTAGGCAAAAAAGTTGGCCCCACCTTATCTCAGGTGGGGCCAACTTCACGTTAACTTTTAACTGCAGCCTGAAGTATTTCCGCAACCTTCACACACGTAGCAACTGCCGGCTGGGCGCATCTTGATCCCGCAGGTCATGCACAGAGGTGCATCAGATGCGGTTCCGGTAAGTGCTTCGAGCAATTCCGCACTTGAGTGAATCTCAATTGAAGCGGTCATTGCTGGTGCTGCAATCACCTCAATTTCCTCGTCACTGATCGCAAGATCCATGGCGGGTGCGGGTGCGTAACTGTTTCGCACCGTTGCAGACCGCTCATCAGCCGTAAAGATTCCCATGGCTTCGCGTTGTTCAAAACTAAGGTGATCAAGGGCCAAGCGGCGGAAAATGTAGTCCATCATGGATTGAGAAATCCGAATATCAGGATCGTCCGTCATGCCAGCTGGCTCAAATCGCATGTTGACAAACTTATTAACAAACGCTTCGAGCGGTACGCCATATTGCAAGGCGATGCTAATTGCAATTGAGAAGGCATCCATTACCCCGGCGAGAGTTGAACCTTGCTTACCGAGTTTAAGGAACACTTCACCGAGTTGACCGTCGTCGTAACTTCCCGCAGTCATGTAACCCTCAGCACCAGCAACCGAAAAGGACGTGGTTTGACTTGGCCGTGACTTAGGGAGCCGGCGACGAACTGGGTTTTCACCAGCGACAACCTGTGCAACGGGCTCGTCTGTTTTCTTAGCCTTCGCGTCATTCAGTGGTTGGCCCACCTTGCAATTATCTCGATAGATCGCAAGGGATTTGATCCCCTGTTTCCAACTCTGGAAATAGATTTCTTCTACTTCCTCGATCGTGGCCTCCTCTGGCATGTTGACCGTCTTGCTAATCGCACCCGAGATAAACGGCTGAACTTCAGCCATCATGCGCACGTGACCCATCGGCGTAATCGAGCGCGCACCCATTGCCGTGTCGAAGATCGCGTAGTGCTCCTGCTTGAGACCTGGAGCGTCAATAACGTGTCCGTTTTCACCAATGAACTCGATGATCGCTTCAACAGTTTCTTCCGCGTATCCGAGTTTGCGCAAAGCACGTGGAATCGTTTGGTTAACGATTTGCATTGAGCCGCCGCCCACCAGTTTCTTGAACTTGACCAGTGAGAAGTCAGGCTCGATACCGGTTGTGTCGCAGTCCATCATTAAACCGATAGTTCCCGTTGGGGCGAGTACTGAAGCTTGGGCATTTCTCCAACCATTGGCTTCTCCAGTGGTGAGTGCTTCTTCCCAGACCTTCAACGCGAGTGCGGTTACATCACCGTCGAGATTGTTGAAGCGGCGAATATTGTCATTGGCTGCAGCATGTTTACGCATAATACGCTTATGTGCGTATTCATTACGTGCATAACCTTCATAGGGACCCACAATCCCAGCCAGCTCGGCACTGCGCTTGTACGCGGTTCCGGTCATGAGCGAGGTAATGCCGGCCGCAAATGCTCGACCCGCTTCGGAGTCGTAGGGTAAACTCGTGGCCATAAGTAGCGCGCCAAGGTTTGCATAACCAATTCCTAGCTGACGGTAGCGGCGGGTAATGTCGCCAATCGGCACCGTTGGGAAGTCAGCGAAACAGATTGAAATGTCCATGGCGGTGATGACGTATTCAACTGCTTTTGAGAAACGCTCAGCATCAAATGTTTCGTCATCTTTGAGGAACTTGAGCAGGTTCAAACTCGCCAAGTTGCATGATGAGTTATCAAGACTCATGTACTCAGAGCACGGATTAGAAGCATTGATCCGACCCGTTTCGGGGTTGGTGTGCCAGTCATTGATTGTGTCGTCGTACTGGATACCAGGATCAGCACAAGCCCAAGCGGCTTGTGTCATCTTCCGAAAGATCTCTCTAGCGTCAACTGTTTCAATAACCTGACCATCAGTTCGTGAAGTCAGACCAAATGGCTCGCCATTTTCAACAGCTGACATAAAGATGTCAGATACACGAACTGAGTTGTTGGCATTTTGGTACTGAACACTTGAGATATCAGCGCCACCCAGGTCCATATCGTAGCCGGCATCGCGCAAGACTCGAATTTTATCTTCCTCGCGAACCTTGGTTTCAATGAACTCTTCGATGTCAGGATGGTCGACGTCAAGCACAACCATTTTCGCAGCCCTTCGTGTTGCACCACCTGACTTGATCGTTCCAGCGGATGCATCAGCACCACGCATGAACGAGACCGGGCCCGAAGCTGTGCCACCTGATGAACGCAAAAGCTCTTTGCTGGAACGTATCCGTGACAGGTTTAATCCTGCACCTGAGCCGCCTTTGAAGATCATGCCTTCTTCGCGGTACCAGTTCAGGATCGAATCCATGGTGTCATCAACGCTCAGGATGAAGCAAGCGCTAACTTGTTGCGGTGCGGTCGTTCCAACGTTAAACCACACTGGTGAGTTAAACGCGAAAACCTGGTGCAACAACATGTAGGTGAGTTCGTGTTCAAAAATTTCCGCATCCTGATCCGTGCGGAAATAACCATTTTCGCGGCCGGACTTGGTGTAGGTCAGCACGACCCGGTCAATGAGTTGCTTAAGGCTCCACTCGCGATTGTCAGCACCCACTGCACCACGGAAGTATTTTGTGGTGACAATCATGGACGCGTTTACGCTCCAGAAGTCGGGGAATTCGACCCCACGCTGTTCAAATACCACTTCACCGGTCTTCCAATTATTTTGGAGGACATCGCGGCGCTCCCAATTCACATCGTCATACGGGTGAACACCCTCGGTTGTAAACAACCGCTGCATTTGCAGACCGGGGCCAGCAAGTGTGTTGTGTACAAACTCCTCTTTTGGAGTGATTACGGGTGCTTCTGGTGTCTGTGTCATGGTCGTGCCTTTCTCTTTCGATGTAATGCCCGGCACAAAAATCTCTGCTTGAGGCGGATTCTGGGGGGTACCTGTATTCACTTGTATTAGGCAATTATTTATTGGTGCGTGTTGCTCGGTCTGGCTCCTGGCCAGTTGGCTCGCCTTCAGCTCGAAGAAGGGCAATTTCTGCTTCAAAATCTTCAAGAGTGTCAAATGATCGATAAACGGAAGCGAACCGAAGGTAGGCAACTTCATCCAGTTCGCGGAGAGGGGCCAAGATGGCAAGTCCCACTTCTTGGGCCGGGATTTCGCTATTTCCGGTGGCGCGAAGACAATCCTCGACGCGCTGTGCAAGAAGCGCAAGATGATCATCTGATACCGGCCTTCCCTGACACGCCTTGCGGACCCCACTGACAACCTTGCTTCGATTAAATGGCTCGCTTACGCCACTGCGTTTAACCACAGCGAGCGCAGCAACCTCAGCGGTGGTGAACCGGCGTCCACAGTGACCGCATTCCCGACGCCTGCGAATAGCCAAGCCCTCGTCGACCGTGCGTGAATCAACGACCCGAGAGTCTTCTTCACGACAAAATGGGCATTTCATGTTGTGACCAACTCCCTTCGTTCATTAACTCCAACAACAGGCGAAACTTTGTTCTCTCGTGTAACACCCGTAACGTCAGTACCACCATCCTGGGGATTACGTGTGGATGGTTTGCGCCCAACCTGTGTGCTAATACCACAACCTGTGGACATAACACTCGGGTGTAACTACTACATCTAGGGTTGTTAATCTAATGGATCTGCGCACGTTATGCAACCTAATCCGTTCGGCGTGTTGCAAAATGGCCGGTGGAACCTCACCGATTACTCGGTTGAGGAAGGCAACAGTGAGTTTGGTTCGCAGTACCAGGCCGTTAGGTGCATCGTGGAGCGGCCCTGACCTGGGAATTTTGACCGCTTTAACTTGCGATGCCCATGTCAACACATACACATTGGTTCGGTTGGACGCAATTTTTGCAATCGTCTTGTTCAACCACGCCCGCTGATTCAGCGTTCCACGCTAAAACGTTAGCAATGGACGCTACGGGATGGGGACGATTAAAGATTGCCCTGGAAAGACGTGCTCGGTTCCAAGACCATTGATTTCCCGGATCCGCATGACCAGGTCACGGGGATCTCCACCAGGGTTAACACTTTGGGCAATTGACCACACATTTTCACCCGGCTGTACTACTACGATGCTGGTGATTGGGCCGCCCGATTCGGCCGCGGCGTCTGCGGTCCCACTGCCAAATAATACCCAGACAAACAAGACTACCAGCGTCAAAGTAAGGCCCAATACGAGTCTCCCTCGCACAGTGAGCACAATTGAGGTCCGATTCACGGTCGATGCATTTGGGGCGATGGCTGGTAAATTCATGGGGAAAGCCTTTCAGTTATTCGAACAGATGTACGATTTATAGCACTGTGATCGCGACACGTCCACTACATTTCGAACATATGTTTGATTCGTGTCGCGCTTTGGGCTAACCTGATTTCACCAGAGGGGGCTGACATGTGAGTCATTTCTCCTTGGCGAGAAGAACAACAATCGCTTTTTGAATAGGAGTCACCATGGCTGGCCGGATCCAAAAACCGAAAGATTCAGGTACCACTTCGGTGGTCACGCAATTACACGATCCCGCCCGCAGTGAACTCTCTGATCGACAGCGAGCAATTCTGGACATGATTCGCGTCACCACACTGGAGCGCGGTTATCCACCAAGTGTCCGAGAAATCGGTGAGTCGGTAGGTCTGACCAGCCCCAGTTCGGTGGCACACCAATTAAAGAATCTGCAAAAAGCCGGCTACTTGCGCATTGACCCCAATCGTCCCAGGGCGTTAGTGCTCTCACCTGACACCACGGAACACGCTTTCGCCCGTGAGATTAAATCCGACGGCTCGACAAAACATGTTCCAGTACTCGGCCGTATTGCAGCCGGCGGACCAATACTGGCCGAGCAGTCGGTTGAGGCGATATTCCCGCTTCCCCGTGATCTCGTTGGCGAGGGTGAACTTTTCAGTCTTAAAGTGGTGGGAGACTCCATGGTCGGGGCTGCAATTTGCGACGGCGACTGGGTTGTTATTCGCCAACAGTCAACGTGCGAGAATGGCGACATTGTTGCAGCACTACTCGATGACGAGGCAACGGTAAAAACTTTCAAACAACGCGATGGACATGTTTGGCTGATGCCGCACAATCCGGCCTATTCACCGATTTTGGGTGATCACGCTCAAATTCTGGGCAAAGTCGTTTCAGTACTTCGCAAACTCTAATGAATCTATTGCCCCGAAATTCGTACATCAGAATCACTGCGTAATCGCTCCAGTGCACTTAGCGCTTTGGCCTTATCGCTCGTAAACCACATGGGTGGCATGCTCTTACGCAGACTGCTTGCGTAACCCGAATTTGCAAGTCGTGAATCCAAAACGCTCACAACGCCTTTGTCTTCACCACTTCGAATCAATCTTCCCGCAGCTTGGGCCAGGAGCAATCCAGCACGTGGCAGGGTCACTGAACGAAATCCTGAGCCACCGGCTTCATCAACCCGTGCTGAGCGAGCTGACATCACGGGATCGTCGGGTCGGGGGAAAGGAATTCGGTCAATAATTACTTGGATACAAGAATCACCCGGTATGTCAACACCCTGCCAGAGTGAAAGTGTCCCAATGAGAGTTGACTCAATGTCGGTGGCAAACCGCTCTACCAGCAGCGAGACCGACTCGCCCTTTCGCTGAACATGTAAAGGGGTATCACACCGAACGCGCAAATACTCGGCCGCTTTCTCCACGGCACGCCAACTGGAACACAAAATCAAAGTCCGCCCACCAGCGGCTTCCACCAACTCCCCCATGGCATCAAGACTTGCCATGTCAAGACCTTCGCGCCCCGGTGGCGGCAAGTCCGCGGCAACATAAAGAATCCCTTGCTTTGAGTAATCAAAAGGAGAACCGACATCAATCGTTTGGGTACGTTTGTCTGCACCCAGACCAAGGGATTGGGTAATCGCATCAAAGTTCCCACCGGTCGTAAGCGTTGCACTCGTAACCACCGCGAACTTCTCAGCAAATAATTTATCACGTAGAAGGTGCGCCACACTCAGTGGCGCACTGTGCAGTGTTGGCGGTCGGCCATCATGATCAATCCACAGTACCGAATCATTCCCTTGGGAAATAAGTGCTCCAGCGAAATCATGGAGTTCCTCAAGTCCACCGCGTGCCCGTTGATTTCGCGCTGCCAGGTCTGGATCCTCGCCCTTGTGAGGAGCCATCTCCGTGACACCAGCTCGGCTAGAATCACGGATCAGGATCAATGCCAATAGCAGTTCAGGGTCCAAGAACTTAAGCCGCGTCAACCCACTTATCGAATCCGAAGCCCCAAGTAGTGCGTCCTCAAACGCCTTCTGGGAATCAACCAATAGGTCCACAGTTTGATCGCTGACTTGCGAACCTACCCGCGAGATCGCTCGCTCCACCCCAGCCGCATTGATTTCGATAGTGATCGCACCAGTGGCCCGATCCACTATTTCATGTCCTTCGTCGATCACGACAATGTCGTGATCGGGTAGTATTGGGATGCCTTCAACGACATCAATTGCTAACAGTGCGTGATTGGTGACAACAATGTGTGCGGCCTGGGCTTGCAGTCTGCGCTTAGCCGTAAAGCAATCCTCACCGAATGCGCACTTGGATTCCCCAAGACATTCACGCCTATTTACCGAGAATGCCCGCCAGACACGGGGATCAATGTCGTCACCGAAATCGTCTTTATCACCCGTATCGGTTTGCGTGGCCCACTCGCGTACTGCAACAGCTTGGTCGCCGAGCACACCGCGGCTCACCTCAAAAAGTGCCTCGCCATCCGGATCTGGGATCTCTGAATGAAGTTTTTGCAGACACACGTAATTATTCCGCCCTTTAAGTACGGCGTAAGTCAGCGTAACTCCGTATTCCTTCGCCAAAGTGTCGGCCAGTAATGGCAGGTCTTTCTCCATAAGTTGACGCTGTAAAGCAATGGTCGCGGTCGAAACGACGACCGTACCTCCCCCTTCACTTATTGCGTGGACGGCAGCCGGAACGAGATAGCCGAGTGATTTCCCCGTACCTGTTCCAGCTTGAATTATTCGATGGCCTCCGGCTACCAGACCTTCAACGATCGTCGCCACCATCTGTTGTTGACCAAGCCGCTCGGACCCATTGAAAGCGTCAACTGTTTTTTGCAATAACTCTTGTGCGTCAATATCAACCGGCACGCAGAAACCCTTGACGCTCAATGTCTGCCGCGAGCGCTGGCGGAACTAACGCACTTACATCACTTCCCATTTCGACGTGGTCAATGTGCACTTGCTCACCGGATGTGTAAACACGTGCAAGCAGATCACCTCGGCTATAAGGAATGGTGACCTCAATAGCAACAAGAGTCTGCGGGAGTTCCGAGTCGATTCGTTGCAATAATTCATCAAGGCCGGCACCCGTGTGCGCACTGACAACAATCGCGTTCGGGAAGGAACCTTTTATTGCAGCGATATCCATGGGGTCCGCGATATCAGCTTTATTGATTGCGATTAATTCAGGAATCTCTCCCGCACCAATTTCATTAAGGACTTCTCGCACTGCGGAAATCTGCCCAAACGGGTCTTCGTCGGATCCGTCAACTACATGAACAATCAGGGTAGCTTCCTGTACTTCGGTCAAAGTAGACCGGAAAGCCTCAACAAGGTCATGTGGCAGGTGTCGAACAAAACCGACAGTGTCAGCTAGGGTGAACTCTTTGCCACTGGACGCCTTCATCTTTCGCACCGTTGGATCCAGGGTTGCGAATAGCGCATCTTGGACAAGAACCCCTGCCCCTGTCAATGCATTGAGCACACTCGACTTCCCAGCATTGGTGTAGCCGGCCAGTGCAACAGTTGCGATCCCTGAGGCTTCTCGTGCACCACGCTGCGTCCTGCGCGTAGCTTCAAGTGCCTTGAGTTCCCTGCGTAATTTCGTCATTTGAGCCCTGATTCGTCGCCGATCAGTTTCAATCTTAGTTTCACCTGGGCCACGGGTTCCCAATCCACCACCGGCACCACCGGCACCACCGGCGTGGCCGCCCGCCTGACGGCTGAGTGACTCACCCCACCCACGAAGTCGCGGTAATAGGTACTGCATTTGCGCGAGTGACACTTGGGCCTTGCCTTCGCGACTGCGAGCATGTTGGGCGAAAATATCCAGGATCAGCCAGGTGCGATCAACCACTTTAACTTTGACAATATCTTCCAACTGCCGTAGTTGCCCGGGGGTCAATTCACCGTCACAAATCAGAGTGTCAGCACCGCTGTTGGCCACAATCAACGCGAGTTCCTTGACTTTCCCCGAGCCCAAGTAGGTCGCAGGATCAGGAGCGTCACGCCGCTGGATCACCCCGTCAATGACTTCAGATCCAGCGGTTTGAGCTAATTGAGCTAGTTCACGCAATGAACGCTCAGCCGCCACCACGGTTCCACTGGTCCAGACACCAGCCAGGACCACCCTCTCAAGTCGGATCTGACGGTACTCAACCTCGGTGACATCTTGTAATTCAGTGGAGAGAGACGAGACCTTTCGAAGGCCCTCTCTCTGTTCAAGCTCGAGACTGACGTCAACGTCTTGGCCGGCGTTTGATCCACTCACCTGCTAAGTATCACAGATCCGCCCGATAAGACATAGCGGCAAAAAAAGACTGTGGAAGCCGGATCTCTGCGGCTCACGCGCGAAGCATGTTGCAGCACTCGCAAGAGTTGCGAACTAGTTGACTTCCTCCCCGCCCTGACGGACGGGGATTCCCCCAGCCGCTTACGCGGCTGACGTTCGCGCGTGAGCGTGAACGTTCAGGGTTGTTTCCGCTTTCACGGAAGTCAGCCGGCTCTTACGAGCGGTCACACGCGGTGACGCTTTCGGTCTTATGTCCTCTCCACAGGCTTCGCCCAACTCTCGTTGGACTACCGCCAGTCCGGCGGCATGAATGTTCTTGGCGGCGTTGAGATCCCTGTCATGCAAGGTGCCGCAGGTATGACAGACCCAGGTGCGGTCGGAAAGTTTCAATTTACTGTTTTTCCCACCACAGTCCGGGGTGGAACACAGTTTCGAAGACGGATGCCAACGGTCGATCACAATCAGGCGTTTGCCGTACCATTGCGTTTTGTATTCAATCAGGGTACGGAACTCACCCCACCCGGAGTCACTGATCGCTTTCGCGAGGTGACGGTTACGTTTCATACCCTCGACGTGCAGGTCCTCGATCACAACCACATCGAACCTGTTCACCAGATCGGTAGCGGTTGTGTGAAGGAAGTCACGCCGGGCGTCCGCTACTTTCACGTGCTGTTTCGCTACACGTATCTTCGCTTTCACGTAGTTTCGGGAGGCTTCTTTCCCGGGTTTAGGTTTACGCCGGGATGCTACGCGTTGATACCGGGCGAGACGCGCGGCTTTACGCGCGAGAAGTTTCGGATGCTCGATGTGTTGCCCGTCCGAATAAACAGCAAACGTTTTCAACCCCAGATCAACACCGACGGTTTTTTCTGTCTTGACGAGTGGAGTGATTATTTCTTCTACGAGGATCGAGATGAACCAACGTCCCGCAGCATCCTGCGACACGGTCACACTAGACGGGGCAACGCCGTCGGGGAGCGGCCTCGACCACACAATGTTGAGTGGCTCATCCATCATTTTCGCGAGCCGTATTTCCCCGTTCACGTACGTGAAACCGACCTTCGTGAAACGAAGCGATTTACCGGAATTACGGGTTTAAAACCTCGGAAACACACTCTCGGGCCTTGACGTGTGCCCGTGCAAGACCCAAAAAAGTTCTTAAACGCCCGGTCCTGATCACGTAAGGCTTGCTGCAAAACAACAGAACTCACCTCACCCAGCCACGCCATGTCGGGGTCTTTCCTCCACGCCGGCAGCATGTTAATCATGTCTTCCCCGCAAAGACGCGTCCCATCGAAAGCGTACGCTGCCGTGCGAATCCCTAAAGATTTATTCCTCGCGTTACGTGTCGCACCGAAACTACGACCCAGAAAAAAAGCCTGAGCAGGGCTCGGATAGAAACGGTACTTGTACGCACGACGCGTCCCCTCGCTCACCTTCTTACCCATACCAGCAATTATTCCACGCAGGACTGACATTGCGGGACGGTCCGGCGGGGGAACCCACGGTGACTCGCTAACCCCGCCCTCGCGGACGAGGTCAGCGCCCATCAAAACGGATCAAAACTCGACCACGAGCAACTAGTTCAGCGGGCCCACGCAAAGTGAATGCCCCCGTCTCAACTTCTTGGCTCACTACGAGCTCCCCACCTGGTACCGAAACCTTCCATGTAGTGAGATCCTGATACGCCGGGAGACTTCGCCTGGCCGCCCATGCAACGGCGCACGCGCCGGTGCCACATGATTGTGTCTCGCCAACCCCACGTTCAAATACCCGCATGGCCACTTCACCCGGCGCAGTTATGGCAGCGAATTCAACGTTTACGCCTTCAAGGAATACGCTATCTGGATCAACAATTGGGAGCTCAAGCAAAGTGAGTTGAGGCAACGCGACTTTGTCCACCCAGCACACAGCATGTGGATTGGGAAAGAACACTCCTACCGATTCAAACACCTCACCGGTTGCCAGCCGAATTTTTGGGGTTAATCCAAGGGATGGAGCGAAGGCTGGCCCCATGTCCACCGACACGCTCAGATCGGGGTGAAGCCGTACGGCTCGCACTCCCCCACGCGTTGAAATGGTAAATTCCTTTTCCGTCTCAAGACCGTTAGCCACTAAGTAGCGCGCGAACACTCGGGCGCCATTGCCACACATTTCGGCATAACTTCCATCAGCATTTTGGTGGTCCATGAACCACGTCGCATCGCCATGATCAATGCCGGCAAGTTCAATATTCTTGGTTCGAACTGCACCAATCGTTCCGTCAGCACCAAGACCAGAGCGACGGTGACACAACGCTACGACCTGATCGGTCGAAACATGAACCGAAGCATTTTCGTTGTTGTACAGAATGAAATCATTGGACGTCCCGTGACCCTTAACGAAAGCCAATTCAGCCAATAAACTCACCACGCCACCCTAGTGGGCCAATGCGATCGCCCGTTGATACGCCGCACGCACCCGCTGATCAATATCACTCCAGGAGTAGTTGGGGGTAACACGTGCATTGTGTTCAAGAATTGTGCGCAGTGCATTCCGATCGGCATTCCATTGGTGGATCGCCCTGGCCATGGCGTCATCAGAGTCACAGATCCGACCGTCAGATCCATCGGAAATAAAAGTTTCCGTTCCCGTATTACTACGAGCCACCACCGCCAATCCGTTGGCTCGGGCTTCGAGTGCTGCGATCCCAAAGGACTCTTTGACTGAAGGTTGAACAAAAATTTGTGAACGTTGCAGGACCAACTTGAGTTCAGCAGATGCCAATCGCCCAAGGAAAGTCACGGGTAAATTTGCTTTATGCGCGCGTCCCTCCCATTGCGCTCGCTCTGGCCCGTCACCGACAATATCCAGTTGTGCATCTACTCCCAGGCTTCGTAGTCCTTCCATGATGCGAAGAAGTGCACCTGTTCTTTTCCGTGGCGCTATTCGTAGCACACTCACCAAGCGCAATGGCGCGGCTTGCCAATCAGCAACACCGACTCTGACCCATTGGCCGGGGTCTATGCCGTTAGGAACAACATCGACATCAACACCAAGGGATGCGCGCATGTGCTCTGCCGCGACTTCACTCACGCCGCTCATGGCAACTCGGTTCCATTTCAGCCATGAGACGCTGGCGCCAAATGCTGGGCGCGCAAATTGACCCCACACACTGTGGATTGTTACCAGGATGGGAAGCCCGAGGTCGTGGGCTGCGCGCGTGGCGCTCCAAGCAAATGGAGAGAGCACGCCAGCATGTACGTGTACTAGTTCCGGTCTATTTTCATTCAACAGCCGGGTGACCCCTCGATGCGTGCGCGGGTGAACGGGTAGGTCAAACGGGACCGGAAAACTCAATCGATCCACCGGAAATTCTATGAATTGCGGTCCGGCCGTTGCCGTAATCACCCGAACCTGATCACCCGACAGGTATTGGGCGCGCGCCAGCCCACGGACCTGGGTTTCAATGCCGCCGGTTCTGGGCGCAAAGCAATCGCTGATATGGGTGATCCGCACGGAGTCGACCGTACGCCACAATGGGTCCACCATGCGCAACCTGCTCTTCCTACACGCCCACCCCGACGACGAGGCATTGCTCACAGCCGGCACCATGGCTAAAGCCCACGCGGCAGGACACCGGGTTCACCTGGTCGTAGCAACCGACGGATCAGCCGGATTAACTTCCGGTGCATTCACCCAAGACCTTGCATTACACCGCTCATTAGAACTCGCTCGATCCGCCGAAATTTTGGGTGTAAACAGCGTTACCGAACTCGGATACCCCGACTCGGGTCTGCACGGTGAACACATTCCCAATGGCGGATTCGCCGGACTTGATCCAGCAATAATTGCTCACCAACTTGCTGTACTCATCACAGAACTCGAAATCGACACCTTGGTCGGGTACGACCCATCTGGTGGTTACGGACACCCAGATCATGTCCAAGTCCATAAAGTAGCCCGTGCGGTCCGCGGACTCACTCCCCTCAACCTCTTTGAAGCCACTCTCCCACGCGAACCAATTGCCCGCGCCGTGAAACTTGTCAGTACGCTCTCATTAACTCCATCGGATTTTGATCCAGTAACTTTCGCACACAGTTGGACACCTAAGACTGAAATTACGCATCGAGTCAACGTGCGCAAATACACACCACTCAAGAAAGCGTCGATCATGGCGCACGCATCTCAGTCGAGCGCCGATGGAACGATTCGGACTTTGGCGGTGCTCAGTAAATTACCGAAACCAATTTTCGATGCCCTAATGGGAACTGAATATTTTGTTAAAGTGAACTAGCACCGACTCGGTGAGGTGCTCACTATCCCAGGGCACCCAGTGGATTCGGGGATCCTGCCGGAACCACCGTTGCTGGCGACGGGCAAATTTTCGGGTTGCATAGATAATCTTTTCTCGCATTTCAATTTCCGTGATCTCACCATTCAGGTGAGCTAAAACCTGTGAGTAGCCAATGGCTCGCGAAGCAGTAGGTGCCCCTCGCAGGCCCTGGGATTCGAGTCCTTTGACTTCCGCGGTAAAACCGAGTTCGAGCATCTGGTCTACGCGTTGTGCAATTCGTGCATCCATGTTAACTCGATCAATTTCTAAACCAATGCGAATACTTGGTATTTCCTCAAGCGGTTCGGGCAATCGAGAGTGGTAAGGCTTACCTGTGAGTTCAATGACTTCAAGTGCTCGAACTATTCGACGCCCATTGCCCGGTAGAATATTTGTTGCGGTTAAGGGGTCTTTTTGCGCCAATAGTTCATGTAATTTCTCCGAACCATCCTGATCAAGCATCGCTTCATAGCGTCCTCGAACCTCTGGATCAGTTGCCGGAAAATCAAGTTGATCAAGGATCGCCTTAACATAGAGAACACTTCCACCCACGACGATAGGAGTACGTTCGCGTTGAGTAATCCCAGCGATCGCCTCACGCGCCAAGTCTCTAAATTGCACAACGTCAGCTCGGTGGGACATGGGCCACAGATCAAGCATGTGGTGACGAATATTCCCCAGCTCCGCAGTCGTTGGCTTCGCCGTTCCAATATTCATCCCGGTAACAGCTTGCATTGAGTCTGTTCCCACCAGTTCACCGTTAAGTACGTGCGCGCATTCAATTGCAAGCTTGGTCTTGCCCACCGCGGTAGGCCCAATAATCGTGAGAATGGGCTTAGGGCTCATATCAGGTTCAATCAAGGTGCAACGAATGTGGGGATGCCCAGCATTACTGCGCTCTGCGAGCAAGTCTCGGAAAGGTCACCGGCGCGGGTTGCGCGTACTGATCCTGCCTCACCTAGTAAGTAATGTGGAGCAGCAGAGAGCACCGTGCCGGTAACGAAATCTCCAGGACGAGCAACAAGTTCTCCCAAGTCGAAATGCGCAAGCCGACCGTCAACAGTTCGGCCCGATCGCCTATTTGTATTCGCATCTTTGCGGCCTTCACCGTGCGCGACAAGAATCTCCACACTCTTACCAACTTGCGCAAGATTTTCTTCCCATGAAATTTGATTGACTAACTTCACCAACCGTTCATAGCGTTCCGCAACGACCTCTTTGTCAATCTGATCCTCCATGGTCGCAGCCGGTGTACCTGCTCGCTTGGAGTATTGGAAGGTGTACGCACTCGCGAACCGAGCCTGGCGGACGACATCCATGGTTGCCTGAAAATCCTCTTCGCGCTCACCTGGGAAGCCGACAATAATGTCGGTGGTAATTGATGCCTCGGGCATGGCTTCACGTACCCGGTCAATGATTCCCAAATATTTCAC
>JBDNFH010000229.1:0-2632 GCA_041689915.1 Candidatus Nanopelagicales bacterium
GTCCTTCATTTCGATGGCGACACCGTCCTTGGAAAGAACTTCAACGTTGAGGCACAAGGACTGCATTTCCTTGACCAACACCTTGAAGGATTCGGGGATGCCGGGTTCAGGGATGTTTTCACCCTTGACGATTGCTTCGTAGACCTTGACGCGACCGAGGACGTCGTCCGACTTGATGGTCAGAAGTTCCTGCAGGGCGTAAGCGGCGCCGTACGCCTCTAATGCCCATACTTCCATTTCACCAAAGCGCTGCCCACCGAACTGAGCCTTACCACCCAATGGCTGCTGGGTGATCATGCTGTACGGACCGGTTGAACGTGCGTGGATCTTGTCGTCCACCAAATGCAGGAGTTTGAGAATGTAGATGTAACCAACTGCAATCTCACCTGGAATGGGCTCACCGGTTCGACCATCAAAGAGATTAGCCTTGCCATTGGGGTTAACCAACTTCAAGCCATCAGCCGTTGGAGTCGTTGAGTCAAGAACCAGACTCAACTCTTCTTCGCGGGCCCCGTCGAAGACGGGGGTGGCTATCTTGGTTCCGGGTGCGACCGACTTCACCGCGTCAGGGAGCAACGCTGCACGTGGATCAGCCACGTCAACACTCCACCCAGCTGCGGCAGCCCAACCAAGGTGGGTTTCCAGGATCTGGCCAATGTTCATGCGACCAGGTACGCCCAATGGATTGAGAACGATGTCAACCGGGGTTCCATCTTCCAGGAATGGCATGTCTTCAACTGGCAGAATCTTGGAGATAACACCCTTGTTGCCGTGACGGCCGGCAAGCTTGTCACCTTCCTTGATCTTGCGCTTTTGAGCGATGTAAACGCGCACCAACTTGGTGACACCCGGTGGCAATTCGTCGCCTTCATCCATGTCAAAGACACGAACGGCAATGATCTTGCCGGATTCACCATGGGGAACCTTCAAAGAAGTGTCGCGAACTTCGCGGGCCTTCTCGCCGAAAATTGCCCGAAGCAAACGCTCTTCCGGGGTCAATTCAGTTTCACCCTTAGGTGTCACCTTGCCCACGAGAACGTCACCGGGAACGACGTCGGCGCCAACCCGAATAATTCCACGATCGTCGAGGTCTGCGAGGAGTTCCTCTGAGACGTTCGGGATATCACGCGTAATTTCTTCTGGGCCAAGCTTGGTGTCGCGAGCATCGATTTCATGCTCTTCGATGTGAATCGAAGATAGGACGTCGTCTTGAACCAAACGCTGACTCAAAATAATCGCATCTTCGTAGTTGTGACCTTCCCATGACATGAATGCCACGAGCAGGTTTTTGCCCAGCGCCATTTCGCCCAGGTCGGTTGATGGACCGTCGGCGAGCACTTCACCCGCTTCAACGCGGGCTCCACCTGCAACAATTGGGCGCTGATTAAAGCACGTGCCCTGATTAGAGCGACGGAACTTCTCGAGTTTGTAACTGGTGTAGGTGCCGTCGTCATTAGCAACTTCAACGAGGTCGGCGGAAACTTCCTTGACCGCGCCGGACTTTTGGGCAATCACAACATCACCCGCGTCGTAGGCTGCACGGAACTCCATGCCGGTACCGACGAGCGGTGCCTGAGCGCGCAGCAATGGGACAGCCTGGCGCTGCATGTTTGAACCCATAAGTGCACGGTTGGCGTCGTCATGCTCCAAGAACGGGATCATGGAGGTTGCAACCGACCACAACTGACGTGGTGAAACGTCCATAAAGTCTACTTCTTCGGGCTTGACGTATTCAACTTCGCCGCCCTTGACGCGAACAACAACGCGATCATGACTCGTCATGTTGCCGTCGGCATCAATTGCTGTGTTCGCCTGGGCAATGACGTGCATGTCTTCCTCGTCTGCGGTGAGGTACCGGACTTCGTCGAGTACCCGGCCGTTGATCACCTTGCGGTAAGGGGTCTCAATGAAACCAAATGGCGAGATGCGACCATACGTTGCAAGGGAGCCGATCAGACCAATATTTGGGCCCTCAGGAGTCTCAATCGGGCACATGCGGCCATAGTGAGACGGGTGAACGTCCCGGACTTCAAAGCCTGCGCGTTCACGGGAAAGACCACCCGGTCCAAGCGCTGAAAGTCGACGCTTGTGGGTAAGCCCAGCAAGTGGGTTGGTCTGGTCCATGAACTGCGAGAGTTGCGAAGTTCCGAAGAACTCCTTGATCGATGCGACAACCGGACGGATGTTGATCAGAGTCTGGGGCGTAATGGCCTCAACATCTTGGGTGGTCATGCGCTCTCGCACAACGCGCTCCATGCGCGAGAGACCCGTTCGAATCTGGTTCTGAATCAATTCACCAACGGTACGAAGGCGACGGTTACCAAAGTGGTCAATGTCGTCGGTTTCAACAACAACTTCGCCACGTGGGGTTTGCATCGTGGTGTCACCTGCGTGCAGACGCACGAGGTACTCGATTGTGGAAACAATGTCTTCGATTGTCAAAGTGCTCTGCTCAAGTGGTAGCTCAAGACCAAGCTTGCGGTTGACCTTGTAGCGACCGACCTTTGCCATGTCATAGCGCTTTGGATTGAAGTAGAAGTTTTCAATCAGGTTCTTTGCATTTTCCAATGTGGGGGGTTCGCCTGGACGCAACTTGCGGTAAATATCAAGCAACGCGTCGTCTTGTGACTCA
>JBDNFH010000230.1:0-9256 GCA_041689915.1 Candidatus Nanopelagicales bacterium
CAAATCCTCGTATTGCGCGGAAAGTCCTAGTACCTGATTGCGTAACTCGACTGCTTGGTCATGCCACGCGTTTGCATCTTCCTTAGTTGGTTCACCTCGCAGATCGGTTGCTATACGCGCGAGGACCTCAGCCAATTGAACTTGCACCGCGTTTAATCCTGCAGCGAGTTTTTGCGTGTCGCGCGTTGGTGAGGCAAGGAAAGACGCAACCAATGCGAACAATGCGCCGATCATGACGCCGGTAAATCGCTCTAATGCCAACTCGGTAGTTAGGTGCGAGCCGACCACCAAAATCACCGTGACCGCCAAACTCGCGGCGACCGCTGGTGATTCATCAGGATTGCTGTATTGCATTACCCGCGCCATGACAAAACTCAAAGCGACGAGAAGCAGAATTACAACCGCGCCGCTTCCGATTACTGAAACAATGACAAGTGCAACAGCAGCACCAACGAGTGCACCGAGCAACTGAATAGATGTTTCCTTAGCCGCGTGGTGAAAAGTTACCCGCGTTGCAACTACCGCGGTAATTGCAGCAGGTACGGGGGAGGCGTAGGGAATTGCGTCACTGACCAAGTAGGCAAAGAAAGCTGCGAAAGAGGTGAGTACGGCCAACCTGATGTAGGTGGTTGGCTTAAAGCGTTTAAGTCGGGCGACTCGAGCGCGATCAAAACGGGGGGAACTCACTGCTGCAGTATCGCAGGGTTAGCGGTTACCAGGTTAAGGTGCGGGTGGCCAGCAACTGCGCTTCGCCGTGGTCATGGGTGACATGGATCGTGGGGATTCCCGCACGGGTCACCAAGTCCTTTACATCAGCCAAGAGGCGTAAGCGAGTTGGTGAGTCAAGTGCACTGTACGGTTCGTCAAGTAGCAAAACGGCTGGCTTTGCGGCGATCGCGCGCGCTAAAGCAACCCGACCTGCTTGCCCGCCGGAGAGTTCCCAGGTTTTCTGACCCGCTATTTCGCTCAGTCCAACCCACTCGAGTAATTCAGTAGCCCGCGCACGGGCCGCATCTCTCGACTTGCCGCTCGCGCGCAGTGAGTAGCCAATGTTGTCGATCAAGGATAAATGCGGGAAGAGGAGTGGGTCTTGAAAGACCAATCCAATATTGCGTTTATGAATTGGCACACCGCTAAGGCTCTGTTCACCCCGGTAGATTTCGCCGCCTATTGGCGCAGTTATCCCAGCCAAAGTGCTTAATAGCGTTGATTTCCCGCAGCCACTTTCACCAACGACTACCAAAATTTCACCTGGACCAACGGAAAAATTTAAGGCTGGGGTCAGTGGCTGTTCATAGCCGATCACCAAGTCATGTGCCCGTAAGCCGGCATTAATCATGTAACACCCGCCGAGCTGCAATGCGATCAACAACTAGCAGAAGTGACATGGTGAGCACAACCAGAATCACGCTAAGGACGGCTGCAGTTGCGAATGCTGACTCGCCGGGCTTACTCAAGAGCCGCGCTATCTGCACGGGAACTGTGGGGGAGTCGGTCCGAGACAATAGTGTTGCTGCACCAAACTCACCAAGGGAAACTGCTGCGGCCAAGCCGCCGGCTGCCAGAATTACACCACTAAACACAGTTCCAAAGGCCGTCCACCAGGCGCGTAAGGGAGCGGCACCCAAACTTAAGGCAACAAAATACCGACGCGGGTCAACATTACGCAATGCCGGGGTTGCCACCGCAACCACAATCGGAACGGCGATGAGTGCATGTGTGATCGGAATTAATGTACCTGTTCCACGCAAATCAAATGACCCACGTGAGAATGCAAGCAGGATCCCAAACCCCAGTGTCACCGCTGAAACCCCAAGTGGAATTAATGCAAGGGTCGCAACGATTCCTTTCTTGCTCATCACCGCAATAGCAATTGCTCCACCAAGTATTGCGGCGATGACGGCTGTGACCAATGCCAAACTGATTGAACGACCAAGGGCTGCAACCGGTGATCCAATTCGAGTGTTCTGGGCACTGACCAGATCACTCCACCATTGCGATGTTAGGCCACCAGAGCTTGAGATTGAAGCCCAGAAGATGCTCGCAATGGGGCCAACTACGAGAACAAAGGCTGCTAGGCACGTTACCGCAACAACGATCGCGGCCTTACGGCTTCGAAGTTGTGCGCGCTCAAGAACAACTTTTGCCCTGGGTTCATTGCGACTCATTCGAGCAGAAATCACGAATACCAAACTGACAACAATCAATTGCAGTATCGCCGCTGCAAGGGCTGTTGGAAAGTCAAGGAGTACTGAAGTTGATCGGAGCAGGACCTGCTCAAGTGTTCGAGTGCCCGAGCCATCTCCTAATACAACAACAATGCCAAGTGAACTAAAAGAGAAAATAAACACCACGCTCCCCGCCAGCACAATGGAGTTGCGCAGGGCGGGTAGCGTGATTGATGTCAAAACACGGAGTGGGCTGGCGCCTAATGTTGCAGCTATTACTTCCATTCGTCGATCAAGTGTGGACCATTGAGCCCCAATCAGTCTTACCACAACCGCAATGTTGATGTAGGCGTGGGCGAGAACTACCAAGATCAATCCATTGGGAATTGCATTACCGAAAAGGGATCTAAAGCCCAGGGCTACAACCACGGTTGGCAGCACAAATGGCACCGTGACCAATGCAAGCATGAACCCGCGGCCAGGGAATTGGTAAGTAAACAAAACGCGAGCGATTGGGATCCCAATAATGAGGGCGAGGCCCACGCTCAGGAGTGCTTGCACGCTTGCGAGTAGGGCAACCTGCCACAGAGTTGAACTTGTTAGTGCATTGAGTGTGTCAGAACTCCAGGCGGTTGTAGCCAGTCGAACAAGTGGATAGATTAAAAATGTCACTAGTAGAAGTGCGGGAAGAGCCCATAGCCACTTAAGGCTGCGAGGTAAATGCTTTGCGAGCACGCCGCTCAGCGGTTCATCACCGTTCCCCAGGTGTCAAGCAACGAGGCAAGTTGCTCACCTACCTGCTCTGGCGGCAGTGATGCACTACGTGAAATTATTGGCGTGAAATCGGTGAAGACTGCAGGCAAGGTTGCGTCAGCACGTACCGGGTAGACGAACATGTTCAATGGAATGTCCTCTTGCACCTCGCGAGTGAGCAGTGCATCAATTACTTGCTGTGCCCCAGCAGGGTTTTCGGAGCCGGCCAGTACTCCTGCGTATTCAACCTGCCGGTAGCAAGAATCCGCGAGTACTGAAGTCGCTGGCTCGGTAACGCTTGCATCCTCCGAGAACACAACTTCGGCTGCTGGACTCGTTGCGTAGGAAACCACCAGTGGGCGGTCCCCACCTGAGGGAGTGAACTGCGAGTAGTACGCGTCAGTCCACGAACCTGCAACTGCAACTCCACCATCGCGCAATGCTTCCCAGTACGCGGGCCAATTGTCACCAAATCGCGCAACCGTTGCTAACAAGAAGGCAAGTCCAGGCGATGAGGTAGCGGGGTCTTCAACCACGAGCAGGTTTGCAACTTCGGGCAGTTGCTCAAGTGTTGTGGGAATCGAAACTTCATTTTGTTCAAACCACGTGTCATCGCTATTTATACAGACGTCACCGAAATCTATCGGGGTGAGAAAGCCACCCTGGGTGTCCTGTAGAAACTCCGGTAAAGCATTCGCAAGTTCAGGGGAGGTGTAGGTATCAAAGACCCCTTCACCAGTGGCACGCGTTGCCAAGGTGTTGTCAATTCCAAAAAGCAGGTCTGCGGTGGGTTCGCCAGCGGCCAGAATGGCGCTCGCGGTCAGTGTGCCGGCGTCCCCGGTTGAAGTGATCTGCAGATCAATTCCTTGCTCGCGCAGATTCGCAACAAATGACGGTGAGAGCGCGAATGACTCGTGCGTGATCATGCGCACCGTTTGCAATTGCGGTTCACTACCTGCAATCGGCGTTGAATCAGTAGTACTTGAACAAGCGGTGAGTGCTAATAGACCGGTCAGTCCAACGGCAATAAATCGAGTCATTTCCACTCCCTCGCGCTGGCATTACCCAGATCAGGTTTGTGGGTTAGCAGTGGCAACTGCCCTCTCAGCCCGCCGATCCCGCGAGCTCCCCAAGGTGGGGGAAGGTTAGCACTAGATCCGGTTTTAGGCGAATGAGCGCTTTCAGCGAATATTTGTTCTAAGGTTTTGCCGTGAGTACCAGTTGGCAAAGCACTGATTTTGATGTTGCAATCATCGGTTCAGGATTCGGCGGTTCGGTCTCCGCATTGAGGCTCAGCGAAAAGGGATACTCGGTTGCAGTCTTTGAAGCTGGCCGCCGCTTCACCGAAGAAAATTATGCGAAGAATTCGTGGGATCTCAAGAATTTTCTATGGGCTCCAGTGCTTGGATTCTTCGGAATCCAAAGAATCCATCTGCTCAAAGGAGTTGCCATCCTTGCTGGCGCGGGTGTCGGCGGCGGCAGTTTGGTTTATGCGAACACACTTTATGTTCCTGGTGACGCATTCTTCCAAGACCCCCAATGGGGTGAGATTACTGATTGGAAGGGTGAACTCGCACCTTTTTACGACCAGGCCCAACGCATGTTAGGAGTGATCCAAAACCCCACCATGACGCCATCTGATCTCGTCATGAAAGAGATCGCCGAGGATATGGGAGTGGGCAGCACCTTCCGACTCACCCCGGTCGGCGTCTTCTTTGGTGAAGGTCGCGGTAAGGAATCAGCAGATCCATACTTTGGTGGAGTCGGACCTACCCGAATCGGGTGCATTGAATGCGGTGAGTGCATGACCGGTTGCCGCTACAACGCGAAGAACACACTGCCAAAGAATTACCTTGGACTAGCCGAGGCCGCCGGTGCGCAAGTAATGCCCATGTCAACTGTGACAAAGGTTGAACCAATTCAAGCAGGTGGGTACCGAATTACAATTCGTAAGACCGGCACAAAAAATGAAAGTAGCTACACCGCCAGTGACGTCATTTTTGCCGCGGGCACCTACAACACGCAGAAGTTATTACACCGCATGAAAGACGAAGGTGTGTTTCCCAACCTGTCACCTGCATTGGGCAAACTTTCTCGAACCAACTCTGAGTCAATCCTTGGTGTAGTGTCAAAGACAGCAGTAGCTGACTTCACTGAAGGTGTTGCAATCACCTCCAGTTTCTTCCCAGATCCACAGACCCACGTCGAGCCGGTTCGGTACGGAAAAGGCTCCAACTCAATGGGCCTTCTGCAAACAATCATGACAACACCAGAGATTGGCAAGAAACGTTGGGCAGTCTGGATCAGAGAAATGGTCAAGCACCCGAAAGATGTTGCCATTACTTTGAACGTAAAGTCGTGGAGTGAGCGGAGTGTCATCTCACTGGTAATGCAAACGGTTGATAATTCGTTGACACTCAAAGGCAAGCGCAACCTGTTCGGCCGCTGGTCACTTGGCACCGTGTCATCCGAGTCAACTCCGGCACCGACCTACATCCCAGTAGCGCAGGAAGTTATTCAACGCGCCGCCAAAATTATGAACGGTCGACCAGGTGGCAGTGTGTTTGAAAGCTTTGATGCCGCGTTAACGGCACACTTTGTCGGCGGTTGCGTCATTGGGCGTGATGCAAGTTCCGGTGTCATTGACGGGTATCACCGCGTGTTCGGGCATCCAGGACTACATGTTGTTGACGGTTCGGCCATCACAGCAAATCTTGGCGTTAATCCGGCCTTGACCATCACCGCCCAAGCCGAGCGGGCCATGTCGCTCTGGCCCAATAAGGGCGAGGCGGACACTCGCCCCGCCCTCGGCTCGCATTACAAAAAAGTAATGCCGATCGCACCGGCGAATCCTTATGTCCCCGAGCATGCACCTGCGGCATATCGGATCAATACGTGATCTAATCTTCGTCACACTACATCCGAGGTCGCCCGGTCGGGATACCAATACGGGATGTCGCCCCTGCAGCACTGCCAGATAGGTGATGATCGATTCGACGTCGTTGGCCGCTTCGAAGAGGACAAGTTTGCGGGTATGACCGAACTCATCCTGACGCTGGCATATTTGGTCTGCCATTTCTTCGTACGTGACGGCCACCGACGCGGTCACCAAAGCCAGCGCGTCAGGATCACCAGCCACCAGCAAATGTGGTGCGATCTGATCTACCGGTGACGGTCGCAGATCGGGGTCTAGGCGAGTCATGCCTGCGCCGCCAGTATTCATAATGGGTTCCGTTAGACGAAGGAAGGTACGAAATCTGCGACCGTGCGCCAGATTTTGACTCCGGCAGCTGGTGCCACTTCGACCAGCACATGCGCGATCACGACCCTGCCATCAGGGCCATCGGTGAAGTCCGTCGACTCGATGACGCGGAGGGTGGCATCGTGGCCGAGTGGGAAGGCTCTACGAGGTAGAGGATTTCGGTGACACGGGAGTCCTCGCGCTGGACGCGGCCCAACCCGAAGCCCACGTTGACGACGATGTCCAGATGAGGGAAAGAGGCGCCTTTGCGCGATAAGTAGTCGACATGTCGATGCTGCGCGAACCGACATGCCGTTCCCCGCGACAGCCATTGAAGAGGCCACGAACAAGGCAAGAAAAGCAATTACGCGTCCCATAGAATCTCTCATCACTTAAGGTAGGCTTACCATAATAAACTATCTAGACAGTCGAATGAATCCGCTGAGTACCCATCAATCAGACCCACAGGTAGCCAGTCGGCGACCAAATCCGGAAACCGTGGCCCGCGACGACCGCCCGTGGCCCCCAAATGTGGGCCCCGCTCCGCAAAGGAACCACATACGGCGGGCGCACCGCGCCAAGTGTGACCGTCTACGCGTCCTGCTCGGGATCGATCACCGGAACGAGTAGCCGGCTGCCGCGTCCTTTCGCCCAGGATGCAGCGGTGACTTCAACCAGCGGGCGGCATCCGGTGGTTGCGCAAAGCGTCGATGTGTTCCTGCATTCTTGCCGGGGTCAATGGCGTCGGTCCGGGCGGTAATTGTTCGTGTGCCCGGCCGAGTCGGCGTTGCAACACTACGAGTGGGTCGTGTTCGCAGTTGCCTAGACGTGCGTCGGCGGCAACTTCTAACTCGCACACCACGCGGGCGAGTACGGCCCGGGTCCTTCGGGTGTCGGGCACCTCGGCCGCAGCGTGGACCAGTTCGTCCAGACTGGCTGAAAGCTCGGTAGGGGAAAAGTTCGCGTGCTTCATCAGGTGCTCATCACCGCGCACCGCTCGTGCATCGCCACCACTGGCACGGATCGTCCGCGTTGAGGCTGGATTGGCCGTGAGCAGATGGCGCTGTCGAGTGGTGAGCGCGTAGGCCGTTGCGGCTGCGGCGACTATTCCGGGGATGAGCAGGTGTTCTAATGCCGAGGGTAGGACGGCGACTGTCAAGACGACGGTGGCGATCGAGCAGTAGCGGCCCAGCCCGGTGAGCAGTCGGATTCCGGCGGCTGCGGCGGCGAGGTAGACGAACACGACCAACGTTGCGGGCACGACGACAAGTTGTTCGGTGCCCCAGCCGTTGATTGCCGCCAGGCCGAGACCGGCGTAGGCGATCGCGGCGACGAGCAACACTCCTCCGATCGGGGTGCCACCGGTCGTAGTGTGCCCCACTCGGGTGGGCAACCAGTGGTCGCGGGCCATGGCGTAGCCGAGTCGAGATACCGACGCGACGAACGCATTGGTCGTGCCGAGGCTGATGACCACGGCGGCGATCGCCGCGGCCGTTCCCGCTCCACTGCCGAACGCGCCGGAAAGCAACCGGCCGACCCCGACTCGGTCAGTCTGCGGGCTGCCGTAGCTGCCGGTGAGTACGACCGCGGCGGCGACGCCGAGGTAGAGCACGGTGATGATGACAATCGTGGCGGAAGTCGCCCGGATTAGATCGCGGCTGGAGTCGCGAAACTCCTCAGCCAGATGAGCCACCGCCTCCCAGCCGGCGAAGGCGAAGAACAACACGATGACGGCCTGCCCGACGCCGCCGAGGCCGTGCGGCGCGAAGGGATGCAGGCGCGAAGTGTCCATGGCCGGCACAGCGGCAACGATCGCGAGAACTAAGATCGCTGCGACCCCGACAGCCAGGGCGACCTGAGCCCTAGCGCTGACCCGCGCACCCAAGCAGTTTGCTGTGACCGCGACACCGAGGATGACAGCGGCAACGGCAAACCCCCATCCTTGGCCAACGCCGAGGGCCTCGGTCACGTAGTAACCCCCAGTCAGCGGGACAATCGTCTGCCCAACCGACCCGGCAATGAAGTACCACCAGCCGCTCACACCTCCAGCGAATGATCCGAATGCTCGTTCCAGGTAGGTCGAGATGCCGCCGGCGTCAGGGAATCGACGACCGAGGTGGGCGAACATCACCGCCAAGGGCACTCCCAGTATGCAGGCGAATGCCCACGCGGCCAGCGATGCCGGACCCGCCATCGAGGCCACTTGTCCGGGTAGCACGAGCACTCCGGCGCCGAGCACCGCGCTGACGTACAACGCGATGGCCTGCGGGAGGCTGATCGTACGTGCCAGTGTCCTAGGCGGGGATGTGTCACTCACACATTCCATTCTCGGGTCTCGACACGACTGAGTGTGAGCGGTAGATTAGACGCTATGAGCAACAAATCAGACAACCATCGGGTCGTCGTGATGGCTATTCCCGGCGCGCCGGTGTTCGAGTTGGCGATCGCGTGCGAGGTGTTCGGGATCGATCGCGCCCACCTGACGCCAGCTTGGTACGACTTCGCGATCGTTCCTACCCATGCCGAGACGATTCTGGGCGCCGGCTTGAGCGTGCCGGGGGTTCCTGACTGGGACCTCGTAGACCGTGCTGACACCGTGATCGTCCCGGCTTGTACCAGCGTCCATGACGCCGCGCCGCCGGATTTGCTTGAAGCCCTAATCCGCGCGGATCAACGAGGCGCGCGGATCGCCTCGATTTGCTCCGGTGCATTCGTCCTCGCCGAAGCCGGACTGCTCCGCGGCCGCCGCGCTGCGACTCACTGGATGCACGCCGACGAACTCGCCCGCCGCTACCCGGACACGACGGTGGATGCCAGCGTGCTCTACGTCCACGACCACGTCTGGACGTCCGCAGGAACCTCCGCAGGGATTGACATGTGTCTCGAACTCGTACGGCACGACCACGGCGCCGCGATCGCCAACTCAGTCGCCCGTGCCATGGTCACCCCTCCCCACCGCAGCGGAGACCAGGCCCAGTACGGACTGCCCGTCGCTATGCCGACTAACGGCGACCACCACGGTCTGAACAGCTTGCAAACCTGGGCACGGGACCACCTTCGCGACGTGTCGGTAACCAGACTGGCCAAGCACGCC
>JBDNFH010000231.1:0-26419 GCA_041689915.1 Candidatus Nanopelagicales bacterium
AAACCAACCGTCAACCCCGAACCACGTTGCGGCAATCAAAATTATGGCTGCGGCAATCAACGTTAGTCCCAGTCCATCGCGTCGCACGGCGGGGTCAAGTTCTTTGGCCCCGCGACCGATCCCGCGAGCAGCACCGCCAGCGAGGTGGGCAAGCCCAACCCAAGTGCGCGATATGGACCGTCCGATTACAGCAAAAGCCCTTGGTACCGGTCCCGGTCTGGCTGGGCCGGACTTTTTGCGTGTGGTCGCGGTCGGTCGCGCAGACGACTTGCGCTTTGAGCTGCTTTTGGCGCTGCTTTTTGACTTACTGGGGGATGAACCACGTGTGCGCGTAGACGTGCGGGAAGCCATAGTTGGCAGCGTACCGACTTAACGGCCTAATCCCCTGCAGTCACACGCGTCCCGCGTGTCACAAATTGACTAGGTGCAGCGGCTAATGTCCGCCTTTAATCCCAATCACGACCGGGACAATCATCGGGCGACGTCGGTGGGTGGTACCGACCCATTTACCCACAATCTTGCGGGCTTTTTGGGACAGTTCATGTGGATCCTCAATGCCCTCCTGCATCGCTTTGATGAGAGCCTTGGCGACATCTGCTGCCACCTTGGTCGTATCAGAAGTCTCGCCAACGCCGCGGTCGACGATTTCGGGACCGGCCACAACGCTGTGCTTGGCAATATCAACTGCCGCGTAAACGGAGATAAAGCCCTCTTCACCCAAAAGCAGGCGATCTTTGAGCAAACTTTCGTCGACGCTTCCCACGCTTGTGCCGTCGACATAAACCTCGCGCAGTGGATAGGCGCCCGAGATAAACGCCTGATCATTATTTACGTCAACACACGCGCCATTAGCAGCCACGATCACATGATCGGCGGGAATTCCAACACTCTGCGCGAGTAGAGCATTCGCTTTGAGGTGTCGCCACTCCCCGTGAATCGGCATGACGTATGTGGGTTTGACGATGTTAAATACATAACGCAATTCACCGGCCGCAGCGTGACCTGACACATGCACGAGTGCATTCCCTTTGTGCACTACATCTGCACCGAGCAACGTTAAGCCGTTAATGACTCGATACACAGCGTTCTCATTACCCGGAATAAGTGATGAAGCTAAGACAATTGTGTCATCGTCGCTGACCGAAATATCGTGGCTACGGTTGGCAATGCGCGAAAGCACCGCCATGGGTTCGCCCTGCGACCCGGTGCAAATCAATACCGCCCGGTCGTCCGGCAGTTTGGAGAGTTCATCCATTGAGATCAACGTCTTGCCGGGGATCTTGAGATAACCCAGATCGCGTGCGACGTTCATGTTGCGCACCATGGAGCGACCCACGAAGGCAACTTTGCGGTTATGCGCGACAGCGATATCGATTACCTGTTGGACCCGATGTACATGCGAAGCAAATGAGGCAACGATCACTCGGCCTTTTGCCCGACTAAACACCCGTTCAAGCACCGGAATAATTTCCTTTTCACTAGGAACAAAACCTGGTACTTCAGCATTTGTACTATCTACCATCAAAATGTCAACGCCTTCTTCGCCGAGTCTGGCAAAACTGGCAAGGTCGGTAATGCGACCGTCCAGGGGCAACTGGTCCATCTTGAAATCACCCGTGTGCAGCACTCGCCCAGCAGGGGTCGTGATCGCAATTGCCATGGCATCAGGGATCGAGTGGTTCACAGCTAAGAACTCGAGTTCAAATGGACCAACTTTTTCAATCGCCCGATCGGCAACAGACATAGTGAATGGCTTAATGCGGTGCTCTTTTAATTTCGCTTCAATAAAGGCAAGTGTTAAAGCAGAACCAATGATTGGGATGTCGGATCGGTGGCGTAGCAGGTAGGGAACCGCCCCAATGTGGTCTTCATGCCCGTGGGTGAGAACTATTGCGTCGACGTCATTGATTCGATCCAGAATCGGTTCAAAGTCGGGCAGGATCAAATCTATTCCAGGGTGTGACTCTTCGGGGAACAAGATCCCGCAGTCAACAACGAGTAATCGAGATTCATATTCAAATACCGTCATATTGCGACCGATCTCACCGAGCCCACCAAGCGGCATGATCCGTAAGGCTCCCGGAGCTAGCGGCAGTGGTGTGGACAGGTCAGGGAGGAACATGTAATCAGTCCTTAATGTTTTTAATGCTCGAGCGAATTAAGCGAATGGAGGAACGCCCCCGGCAGCGAGGTCAATGCGTAATTGTTCAATCTCACCGGGAGTTGCATTTACTAACGGAAGTCGGACGGGTCCGCTCGGTAGGCCTTGTAGATTTAGTGCGGCTTTGGTCAAAATCACACCTTGTGTCCGGAAAATTCCAGTGTAGACGGGAAGGAGTGACTCATTGATCACGCGCGCGCCCTCAACGTCACCGCTCCAAAACACTTCGGCCATCTTGGCCAGGCGATCCCCCACAACATGCCCAACGACTGAAACCATTCCACCGGCGCCAAGTGCCAGCAAAGCCAAGTTGAGCGAATCCTCACCGCTGTACCACGCCAAATCTGTCCGAGCCATGACCCATTGGGATGCTTCTAAGTCACCTTTTGCGTCTTTATTAGCGATGATCCTCGGGTGCGCTGCCAATCGTACAAGTGTTTCCGTTTCGATCGCGACTCCGGTACGGCGAGGAATGTCATAGGTCATGAGGGGCAGGTCCGTACTCTCCGCGATTGCCCAGAAATGCTCAAAAATTCCCTGCTGCGGTGGACGGTTGTAATAGGGAGATGAAGCCATAAGTGCGTGTACGCCAGCTTTTACGGCCGCCTTAGCGCTGGAAATCGAATGTGCCGTGTCATTTGTGCCGACTCCAGCTATGACCGTGGCGCGATCGCCCACAGCTTCCATCACGGCTTGCAACAAAGCGAGATCCTCGGCATCGCTCTTTGTGGATGCTTCCCCGGTAGTTCCATTGAGGACGAGTCCGTCATGACCAAGATTGTCGACCAAATGGGTCGCCAGTTTCTGGGCCCCGTCAAGGTCCTGGCTGCCGTCGGGCGCAAACGGCGTGATCATCGCGGTCAGCATCACTCCGAACGGACTTTTCATGTCAAAACCCTACCGCGCGCCCTGATCGCGAACCGCTACGGCGCAACCCGACCATTGGCATTGAACGCCGCATGGGTTATCGGCATCAACTGTGCGAAATGATCTTCATAGACTTCGGCGACCATTTCGATCTCTCGTTGAGGGTAGGACACAAACTGCGATCCCTCCACTTTGCGGCGGAGGGAAAGGAAGTTCATTAGGGATCGCGCATTCATGGTGACATAAGCGGAGGAATAAATGGTGACCGGAAGCACCATGCGGGCTACTTCGCGTGCGATGCCAGCTTCGAGCATCTGAGTGTAGGCGCCATAAGCGCTGATACATGAATCCTTAATCGCATTGTCGACCAAGTCGTACTGCTCGGTAGTGCCGGGGTGAAACTCGTATGCGCCCGGCTTACCTGACTGCACCAGTGGACGCTCCTGGCTGGGTACGTAGAAAACCGGGAGTAACTCCCGGTAGCGACCAGATTCCTCGTTGTAACTAGCAATTCGGTGCCGCATGTGTTCCCGCCACACAAAAATCGGAGCCTTAACAAAGAAAGTCATCGAATTATGCTCAAATGGACTGCCATGGCGATCACGCATTAAATAATTGATCAAGCCAGCGCTGCGCGTTGGATCGGCATCAACGTCTTGGAGTGACTGCTCTCCGACCGTTGATACCCGAGCCGCGAATACAACGTCAGAATCGCTTGCATTGGCACGGACCAATTCAACAGTGATGTCGCTACGGAACTCAATTTCCACGAGATCGATCCTAGCGGCCTAGCCCCCAATCTGGCACAGATACGGTAGCGGTGTGGAAACGGTTCGATTGGCTCAGGCGACAGACGCTCCCACAATCGCCGAGCTTCAACTTTCCAACTGGCAGCGTACGCATCCCGCAATAGCGCAACGACTCAATCGTGAAGACGTGCAATCCCAGTGGGCGCAGGCAATCACGCTTCAGGAGGCCGGTGGCCGAGTGCTCGTCTGTGAGAGCGATGGAGCCCTGGTCGGAGTTGCCGCCATTGAATTTGAGCAGGAAATTGGCCACCTGTCATTGCTCGAAGTCGCACCTGAGTTTCGCAGGCAACTTTTCGGATCACGATTACTCAATGCGGTGGCTGACATAGCTCTCAAAGCCGGTTGCTTGCAACTACGTACGTGGCTCAACCAGGATCAACAAGAAGGGAAATTGTTTCTCGAATCGATCGGATGGGGCGCGACGGGTGCTACCCGTACGGTCAGCACCGAAACAGATGAAATCGGAACTCCCGAGTTAACTGACCATCAGATTGAGTTGACAACTTCCCTAGCAACATAACGCCTAGGTCCGGGCAAACCCGGGCAAATGTGATCAGCCCACGTCGCATTGAGAGGTACGCTGATGGAAGCAACCCCGTCACGGACGCTAGCCTGACACAATCACATTTTACAGGGTTAGGGGCAGCATGGGTTGGAAGCGCGGTGGTCGCCCATCGGGTAGTAACACTCACTCAATTGATACCAACGCCCTTGGAATCGGTATCGCCACAGGTGCCTACGCACTGTCTTTTGGGGCGATTTCAGTTGCCAGTGGGCTCAGCGTTTTACAAACACAGACGCTCTCCCTCTTCATGTTCACCGGAGCCTCTCAATTTGCGTTCGTGGGTGTAGTCGGTGCCGGCGGCGGTGCAGTGATCGCGGTAGTTACTGCGCTACTCCTTGGTGCTCGAAATAGCCTGTATGCACTCTCCCTGGGACCAATTCTTACACCGAGGAAGAAGGAAATTCCCTACACTGCGCTGTTAACAATTGATGAGTCAACGGCAATGGCATTGAGATACAACGAATCGAAAAAGGCCTCTCGTCGGGCATTTTTTGCTACGGGAATTAGTGTTTACGTGTTTTGGAATATCGGTACCGCTTTGGGTTCACTGGGTGCAAGTGCACTTTCTGATCCAGGAATGTTGGGTCTTGATGCCGCGATTCCTGCCGGGTTTCTTGCCTTGCTGTGGCCACGGCTGACGGGTGGATCAAGTAGCGAGAATCGCAAAATGTGGGCTGTCGCGGTCGCTAGCGCCGCGGTTGCCATGGTTTTAATCCCGTTTCTTCGCCCTGGGCTCCCCGTCCTGTTCAGCGCATTGGTTGCCGTAGCAGCGAGCCTGCTGTGGAGCAAGAGCGCGCCTCCGATTGCGGGGCGCTAGTCATGTGGGCGAGTATTCTCATAGCTTCATTTGGCACCTACTTGGAAAAGCTGCTCGGTTACCTGCTGCCGCATCACATCTTGGAACGCGAATCAATCCGACGAATGACCGGGTTGCTGCCAGTGTCACTGCTAGCAGCGCTAGTAGCAGTACAAACATTTGCCCTTGATCAGTCACTACTCATTGACGCTCGGATCTTTGGGCTTGGCGTCGCGGTAGTTGCATTGCTACTGCGGGCACCATTTCTCGTCGTGATCATTGCAGCAGCAGCGAGTACCGCGCTCGTCCGCTGGCTGGGTTGGTTGTCGTAATGGGTGAACCGACATTTCGCAAACCAATTTTTGGAGCCGTTTGGCGCTACCCAGAGCCAGACCCTCGACGATTGCTACGCGTGGGCAGACGGGGATTATTGCGGTTAGCAGTGTTGGTGCCGCTGACCCTGACTTTAGTTTCATTACTGGCTATCAGCATTGTTTATGCAACATCGGGAATATCCTTGAGTGAAGCAATACTGATTGGATTCGTCCTTGCCTGCCTTACCATTCTCGTACTTCGCGGTTGGATGCTAGGAACGTTCGTCAACGGAAATGGTTTTAAGATCGTAACGTTGTTGAATACAAGATCTGGTCTCTGGAAGCATGACTACGGCGTGGAGACAAGGGCAGCCACTTGGAAACTCTTGGGCATACCCATTGGGATCAAGAGCCAGAGAGTTGTACTCATTCCACCGACTGGCACGGAGATCGAAACACATGTGTACCTTGGCAGCGTTGACGCAGTCTTCACCCATGAACGATTTGACGTGCTATTTCAACTACTACGCAGGTGGAGTACTCCGCAATAAGCGCGCCGCCTCGCGCATTGAGGCGCGCGCAGCTTTATGATCCCAGAGTTTCGGACTCTTTAGGCGCGCAATCACTTTTTCAGTTTCCTAATGGCAAGACGTTTTCCAGACCCACAACGACACCGTCAATATGGTTAATTTCCTTGACGGCAATTAACACCCCTTGCATAAATGAATCTCGATTGAGCGAGTCATGTTTTATCGTAAGTGTTTCACCAACTGCACCAAAGACCACTTCTTGGTGCGCCACCAGTCCACGCAATCTCACAGAGTGAATGGGGACGCCACCAACATTCATGCCACGAGCGCCCATGCCCTGGAGTTCTGTAGCATCAGGATTTGGGCCGAGTCCTTGCCTACCTGCGGCAATTTTCTCGGCCGTAAATCGTGCGGTTCCTGAAGGTGCATCGATTTTCTCAGGGTGGTGTGACTCAATAATCTCAACCGATTCGAAATATGGTGCCGCAATCCCAGCGAAGGCAATCATGAGCACCGCCCCCATGCTGAAATTTGGTGCGATCAAGACTCGGGAGTGCGCCCGCTGACCAGCCCACAGTTTGAGGGTCTCAATTCTCTCAGGCGTGAAGCCTGAGGTTCCCACGACAGCATCGATTCCGTGTTTGATGCAAAAAGCGAGGTTGTCCATCACGACGTTTGGATTCGTGAAATCAACTACCACCTCACAGCGAGCCGTGGCCAATTTATCAAGTGAGTCATCAATATCAATTGCAGCGACCAATTCGCATTCGGAGTCTGCCTGCACCGCAGCGACTACAATCGCGCCCATCTTGCCTTTTGCGCCGACTACACCTACTCGGATCACCTTGCCCATGATTGTCCTTTCTACGCGCGCAGATTCGAAAGAGGTGGGACAAAGCCTATGGGAGTCTGTAACTTTTTATAGGGGCCAATCACACTTAGTACTAATGGGTTGGCCAGGAACTGTTGCGCCAAGGCGTCAACGCTTATTGCATCAACGCGGTCAACGCGCGCAAGAACATCTTCTACCGAAAGTAACTCCTCGTCGTAGAGTTCCGCCTTCGCTATTCGGCTCATGCGGGCTCCGGTATCTTCTTGCCCCAGTACCGTTCCACCTTTTACTTGACCCTTCGCCCTGTGCAGTTCTAGCGGCGTAACGCCAGAAGCCACCAATTCCGCTAGTTCAGATTGACAGACGTCAAGCACCTGATCCAATTTCGTAGGGATGCAACCTGCATAAATCCCAAATATTCCCGAATCACGAAAGCTCTGTGAATAGGCATAAACAGAATAGGCAAGTCCGCGTTGCTCACGCACCGCCTGGAACAGTCGCGAACTCATTCCACCACCTAATACAGTGGACAGGATCGCACAGGTGAAGCGGCGATCATCGCCCCGAATGAGTCCATGGGTTCCCATCACAACATGTGCTTGCTCAGTCTTACGCGTATCTAATGAACTTGCCAAAACGCCAATTTTAGGTTTTACGATCTTGCGCGGGAGTTCATTCTTGACACTACCGACGTGCGTTTTCGGACTTGCATCAAGTGCCTTTTCTACAAGTCGCACCGCACGCGCATGATCCACATCACCTGCAATCGCGATTACCAGCGAATCGGGTTGATAAAACTTTGAATAAAAATTAACGATGGAGCGACGGGTGATTCCCAGAATCGTTTCGGCTGTTCCCAAAATAGGCCGCCCTAGCGCCGTATCACCAAAAAGGGTTCGAGCAAATTGATCGTGCACCAAATCGCTGGGGTCGTCGTCGACCATTGCAATCTCTTCAAGAATTACCCCCCGCTCGGCCTCAATGTCTTCAGACTTGAGCTGGGCGTCGGTTACGACGTCACATAAAACATCAATGGCAAGTGGGAGGTCCACTGCCAGCACCTTGGCGTAGTAGCAGGTGTGTTCTTTACTGGTGAAGGCATTAATGTCTCCACCCACCGACTCAATTGCCGCAGAAATCTCAAGGGCTGAACGCTTAGACGTGCCCTTGAAAAGTAGGTGTTCTAGATAGTGGGCGGCACCAGTGTGAGAACCCTTTTCATCACGTGAGCCGGCATCAACCCAAATACCAATGCTGGCCGAATACACACCTGGAACTTTTTCAGTGATGACCCGGACCCCGCTTGACAGGACGGATCGACGAACTAGTGATCCATCCGTCCCGGCCAGCAGAGTTTTAGTTTTAGCCATTATTCGGCCGCGTCGGCGCCTTCTGCCGGAACCGCAATCAATGAAAGCTTTCCGCGAGGGTCAATTTCCTTGATTTCAACCTGAATCTTGTCGCCAACTTTGAGAACTTCTTCTACGTTCTCGATGCGTCCTTTACCTGCAAATTTCTTGACTTCAGAAATATGCAGCAGTCCGTCTTTGCCCGGTACGAGCGAAATGAACGCACCAAATGCTGCTGTTTTGACAACGGTACCAAGGTAACGCTCTCCAACCTCCGGCATTGTTGGATTGGCAATTTGGTTGATTGCATTTCGAGCGGCTTCTGCCGACGGGCCATCAATAGCTCCAATGTAAATGGTGCCATCATCTTCAATGGTGATATCAGCGCCGGTTTCTTCTTGGATTTGATTAATGATTTTACCCTTGGGCCCAATTACCTCACCGATCTTGTCAATGGGAATCTTGACTGAAATCACACGAGGTGCCGTAGCCGCCATGTCGTCGGGAGCGTCAATTGCTTCATTCATGACGTCCAAGATAGTGAAACGGGCGTCGCGTGCCTGCGTTAATGCACCTTTGAGAACGTCGGCTGGGATTCCATCAAGTTTGGTATCCAACTGCAATGCAGTTACGAAGTTGCGGGTTCCAGCGACTTTGAAGTCCATGTCACCAAATGCATCTTCAGCGCCCAAGATGTCGGTCAGAGCAACGTACTTCTGCTCGCCGTCAACAATGCCGGAAATGAGTCCCATTGCAATACCTGCAACCGGAGCCTTGAGCGGTACACCTGCGTTGAGCAGCGACATGGTCGATGCGCAAACGGAACCCATCGAAGTTGAACCATTTGATCCGAGTGCTTCAGACACCTGGCGAATGGCATAAGGGAATTCCTCGCGGGTAGGCAGAACAGGCACAAGCGCACGCTCAGCGAGGGCACCGTGTCCAATTTCTCGACGCTTAGGTGAACCAACTCGGCCGGTTTCACCCACTGAATACGGTGGGAAGTTGTAGTTGTGCATGTAACGCTTGCGATTCTCTGGGTTGAGAGTGTCAAGTTGCTGCTCCATGCGAAGCATGTTGAGCGTGGTGATTCCTAGAATTTGGGTCTCACCGCGTTCGAATAGTGCTGATCCATGAACGCGGGGAATAACATCAACTTCTGCAGATAAGGTGCGGATGTCTGCAAGTCCACGACCGTCAATGCGGACACCGTCGGTTAGCACGCGTTGGCGCACCGAATTCTTGGTAACCGAGCGTAGTGCTGCACTGAGTTCCTTTTCACGTCCCTCAAATTTTGCACCAAGGGCTGCAAGAACATCGGCCTTGATCTCGTCGAGGCGATCCTCGCGCTCGGCTTTGAAAACGATCGTGAGGGCCTCTGAGACTGACTTACCGGCAATTTCCTCAACCGATGCATATACATCATCTTGATATTCCAGAAACACTGGGAAATCAACAACTGGCTTTGCAGCAGTCTTTGCAAGTTCACTCTGAGCATCACACAGTGCCTTGATAAATTTCTTCGAGGCATCAAGTCCTTCTGCAACAACTTCTTCAGTTGGAGCAGTTGCTCCCCCGGCAACCAGTTCAATGGTGCGTTCGGTGGCTTCAGCTTCGACCATCATGATTGCAATGTCGTCGCCCGCTACTCGGCCGGCAACTACCATGTCAAAGACTGCTTCTTTGAGCTGCTCGTGGGTTGGGAATGCCACCCATTGACCACCGATCAGCGCTACTCGCACACCACCAATAGGTCCGGTGAAAGGTAATCCACTGAGTTGGGTTGAAGCCGACGCCGCGTTAATGGCGAGTACGTCGTAAAGATCCTTGGGGTTTAAGGACATGACTGTCACGACTACTTGCACCTCATTGCGCAAACCCTTTTTGAAGGTTGGGCGAAGCGGGCGATCGATCAACCGACAGGTCAGGATCGCATCTTCACTTGGGCGACCTTCGCGACGGAAGAATGAACCTGGGATACGGCCCACCGAATACATGCGCTCTTCAACGTCAACCGTGAGTGGGAAAAAGTCAAATTGCTCCTTGGGCTGCTTACCTGCCGTTGTCGCACTGAGCAACATTGTTTCTTCATCCAGATATGCACAGACGGAACCGGCAGCCTGGCGGGCAAAACGTCCTGTTTCAAATCGAATTGTTCTCGTGCCAAATGATCCGTTATCGATTACGGCACTTACAGATGTAATATTTGCCTGCATGTGGTGTCTCCTTACATTGGTTGAGACACTTTTGCACTATCGCCATGTTCGGCGGTCTTCGATCGAGATTTGCGGGTGCATTCACCCGAAAATCACTACCGAGGACCGACATCCGCGGTGCACCTAAAGTGTCTGATTAATTTCGTTCTTTATTTGAATTGCTATCGCTCAACAACTTCCTGTGGCGACACGGAAAATTAATGCCACCACAGGGGAAGTTATCGACGCAGACCGAGCCGCTCAATAATTGAGCGATAACGGTTGATATCGATTTTTGTGAGGTAGTTCAGGAGCCGACGGCGCTGGCCAACCATGATCAAAAGACCACGGCGGCTGTGATGGTCATGCTTGTGGGTCTTGAGGTGGCCGGTGAGGTCTTCGATCCGACGGCTGAGCATCGCAATCTGGACTTCGGGAGAACCGGTATCACCGGGCTTGGCGCCGTATTTGGCAATGATTTCTTGCTTTGTTGTAGTGTCGAGCGACATGTATTCCTCTCGGGCGCGCCATGTTCACTACCGCGACGGTAGCCAACGTGGGCATCGATTTCATGGACACGAATTTGGAAGCGCCCGCCTCCAAACCGTCTGGAAACTCAGTCTAGCAGTGGGCAAACCCACTTAATCACCGCGCCTATTGGTGTAGAAGTTCGGCAATAGCGGACACATCTAGCGCTATTTGCGCTAAGTAGGCGTCCAAACTCCCAAAAATTTTTTGGGGACGCAGTAAATCAACAAATTCCACCCCGACGCGTGCTCCATACAGTTCAAGGTCGGTTCGATCGAGAACGTAGGCCTCCACCCGTTGACTTTTCCCCGCGAACTGTGGATTCGTTCCGACCGAGATTGCCGCGGGGAGTCGGTCCCCTATTACGTTCACATAACCCGCGTAAACGCCATCTGCCGGGACGACCAGTTGATCATCCCACTCGACATTAGCCGTTGGGTAGCCTAACTCGCGACCGCGTTGGTCACCCTTCACCACGTGTCCTGTGAGGGTGAAATTCCTTCCCAGCAGCTCTGCGGCTGCGGCCACGTGACCAGAAACGAGCAACTTCCGAATCCTCGTTGACGAAATTGTTCCGTTTGATTGGACCAAATCAAATACCTTCACCGAGAAACCCAGTTCTTTCCCATTTTCCCTCAGCGTGTTTACGTCACCACTAATATTTCGGCCATAGGTGAAATTTTGGCCAACAACGACAATTTGAGCTCCCAGCCGGTCCCTAAGAAATTGCTGCGAAAACTCAAGTGGCGTCAAATTCGCAAGTTGGGGCGTAAAGGTGACAACCTCAACTTTATCAACGCCGTATCGGGTGAGCAGTTCCTTGCGCTGCGATATGTCACTAATAAGTTTAGGGGCCTGGTCGGGCCGCACGACTGCATTCGGGTGCGGATCAAATGTACAGATAGTCAGACTCAACCCTGCGTCATTTGCAAAATTCTTCGCGGCCGAGATAAGTGCCTGGTGGCCCAGATGAACCCCGTCAAAGATGCCAATACAGACCAATGACTCGGATGTGCTCACGAGCCAAGGCTACTTGGTGATCGGACGCCGCTGGGGAAGACGGCAAGATAGGCGCATGATCCATCACATTTTTCTCCAATAGCTGCGAGCTCACCTTCGTGATCAATGAGTGCAACCGTTGGCTGAGTAAACCCATCTGGCCAAGGGATTCGTTGCCCCATGCGCACCGCGAAAGACTGTTCAAGGGTCAAAGTGAAAATCGGCCAACTCAAGGCGGCAACCTGGGCAAGTGGGTAAACGTCCGCCCACGGATCAGCCGAATCCTCCAAGTGTTCCAAATTATGCGCGAATTCTTCGTGGAATGGACCCAGAGTAGTACGGCGAAGTTCAATGAGATGTCCACCAACACCGAGGGACTCCCCCAAGTCGCGGGCAATTGCGCGGATATAGGTTCCCGATGAAACTTTGGTGTTGACTTCAATGTCCATGAATTCACCCAGGGGAACCATGTTGACCACTTCAATGTGGTAAACCGTGACTTTTCGCTCAGGAATCTCAACAACTTCGCCATCACGCACTCGGGCGTAGGCACGGCGCCCATCAATTTTGATTGCGCTTACCGAACTTGGTCGTTGCATGATCTCACCGCGTAACCTGTCAAGGGCCACCTCAATCGCTGCGGCTTTCACACCACTCGCATCACTTCGCGGCCCCAATTCCCCTTCACGGTCATCAGTTGAGCTCGACGCACCCAGTCGGATTGTGCCGCGATAGGTCTTGTGCGCAAGGGTCAGATGCCCCAGCAATCGCGTACCTGAATTAACACCCAATACCAACACACCTGTAGCCATCGGGTCCAATGTTCCTGCGTGACCGACTTTGCGCGTATTGAAAATTCGACGCGCCCGAACTACTACATCATGTGATGTCATACCTGCAGGCTTGTCAATCAGCAGCAAGCCGGCCGGCGCCTTTGTCTCTCCGGCGCTCGTCGCCATGGGTCGCTAAGCACCTTCAGTTTCGCGGTACGGGTTCACTTCACCGGCATATTTTGCATCTTTCGCTTGTGCATGAACCCGAGCATCAGCTTCTGCGGCCTCTCGCAGTAACTGCTCAACGTGGGCCGCATTTTCTGGGATCGCGTCGAGTACAAATTCTAAGGTAGGCGTGAACTTCACTCCGGTTCCTTTACCAACCTCCGTGCGCAGCATGCCTTTACTCGAAGCCAAAGCCGCAGCTGTTGACTGACGTTCCTCTTCGGTGCCGAGAACGGTGTAAAAAATACTTGCATCACGCAAGTCAGCCGTAAGCCGGACATCAGTTATCGTGATGAAACCAAGTCGCGGATCTTTGATCCGCATTTCCAAAGTTTGCGCAATGATTACTTTGATTCGGTCGGCTAACTTTCGTGCTCGCGCTTCACTGCTCATGTTGCCTCTCCTTGGACTACTTGCGTGGTTTCTCACGCATTTCAAAGGTTTCGATAACGTCGTCGACCTTGATGTCCTGGTAGGAGCCAAGGTTGATACCGCATTCGAATCCTTCACGGACCTCGGTTGCATCGTCCTTAAAACGCCGAAGGGTCGCAATTGTTAGATTGTCTGCGACGACGACACCGTCGCGCACCAATCTCGCTTTACTATTGCGGCGAATCTCACCGTTGCGAACCAAACAACCCGCAACCGTTCCGAACTTAGATGACTTGAATACATCACGCACTTCGGCGGTGCCCAGTTGTACTTCTTCGAACTCGGGCTTAAGCATGCCCTTAAGCGCGGCTTCGATTTCGTCGATTGCCTGGTAGATGATGCTGTAGTAGCGAACGTCAACACCTTCGTGGGCTGCAAACTCCGCAACCTTTCCTTCAGGTCTAACGTTGAACCCAATAATGATTGCTTTTGATGCACTGGCCAGTGTCACGTCATTCTTCGTGATCGCGCCAACACCTCGATGGATAACGCGCAGTGATACTTCTTCTCCAACATCAATTTTGATCAGGGCATCTTCGAGTGCTTCAACTGAACCAGAGACGTCACCCTTAAGGATTAACGTGAGTTCAGAAATTTCACCGCGCTCAATTGACTCCAAGAAGTCTTCAAGTGAACGCTTTACTCGGTTCTTCGCCAACATGGCATTGCGCTCGCGTGCCTGACGAGTTTGGGCGATTTGGCGGGCTATCCGGTCTTCACCAACGACCAAGAAGCTGTCTCCAGCTCCAGGTACCGACGTCAGACCGAGCACCTGAACTGGCGCGGAAGGACCAGCAAAGTCAACCGTATTGCCCTGGTCGTCGAGCATCGCTCGAACACGACCGAAGGCGTCTCCAGCAACAATGGAGTCTCCGGGTCGTAATGTTCCTCGCTGCACCAGCACTGTTGCAACCGGACCACGGCCACGGTCCAAATGCGCTTCAATCGCAACACCTTGTGCATCTTGATGTGGATTAGCACGAAGGTCAAGTGCAGCATCGGCTGTCAGCAAGACAGCTTCCAGGAGAGCATCGATTCCAATACCGTTCTTGGCCGATACGTCGACAAACATTGTGTCTCCACCAAAGTCTTCGGCTACCAATCCGTACTCGGTCAGTTGGCTACGAACCTTCGTTGGATCCGCACCTTCTTTATCTATCTTGTTGACGGCAACAACAATTGGCACACCGGCTGCTTGAGCGTGGTTGAGTGCCTCAATCGTTTGCGGCTTTACGCCGTCGTCGGCCGCTACGACCAAAATTGCAATATCGGTGACTTCAGCACCACGTGCACGCATGGCGGTGAATGCCTCGTGACCAGGTGTGTCAATGAAGGTAATCGGCCGATCACCATCGGGGGATTGAGCAATTACCTGGTAGGCACCGATGTGCTGGGTGATTCCACCGGCTTCACTGGAGACAACATTCGTCTTTCGAATTGCGTCCAGGAGTCGAGTCTTACCGTGATCAACGTGACCCATGACGGTGACAACTGGTGGACGCGCCTCCAGATCCGCACTGTCACCCTCGTCCTCACCAAATTCGAGGTCAAATGTCTCCAATAGCTCACGGTCTTCATCTTCTGGTGAAACAACCTGGATCACGAAGTTGAGTTCGGTACCCAACAAGTGCAATGTGTCGTCATCAATCGACTGGGTTGCGGTGACCATCTCGCCAAGGCCAATGAGCACCTTGACCAAATCAGCCGGGGATGCATCGATCTTCTCGGCGAAGTCGGTCAGGCTTGCACCGCGTGGAAGCCTGACACTGTCGCCATTACCCCGTGGCAGACGAACGCCACCCATCGACGGAGCTTCCATGTTGTCAAACTCTTGACGCTTGGCCCGCTTTGATTTGCGACCGCGTGATGGCCGACCTCCTGGCCTGCCAAAGGCACCTGCGGTACTTCCGCGTCCACCGGTGCGAGCACCTGGGCGACCGCCACCAGGACCACCAGGGCCTCCGGGTCCACCGGGACCACCAGGACTACCCGCACTACCTGCCCCACCGGGTCCACCCGGTCCACCCGGTCCACCCGGACGAGCTGGGCGATTAGCAAAGCCACCCGGTCGGCCTGCGCCACCAGGACCGCCAGGGCGACCGGGTCCGCCAGGACCTCCAGGTCGCTGGGGGGCGCGGGCAGAAGGCATCATGCCCGGGTTGGGGCGGGGTGCACCAGTGACTCCACCTGGACGGGTTCCCGCTGGGCGATCGGTATTGGGTGAGCCAAATGGATTATTTCCTGGGCGCGGCGCTGGCTTGGGCATACCTGTACTGCCACCAAACGGATTATTTCCTGGGCGCGGGCCTGCTGGTTTAGGGACGGATGTTGGTGCCGGCGCCGAAGGAACTGGCATCGCGGTGGTTGGCGTGGGTGCCGCTTTAGCTGCTGGAGTGGCGGCTACCTGCTCCGTGGGTGAATCCGGGACCGAGCTGCCCGTGAATTGAGTCACCTCTACAGCCGTAGCGGGTGCACTGGCAGCGGCTTTCTTGACTGCCTTTTTGGCCACCTTCTTGGCGGGCTTCTGCTCACCCTCAGGTACTGGGGGTAGAGCCTCTTTGAGCCTTCGAGCTACTGGGGCTTCAATCGTTGACGAAGCGGAACGAACGAACTCGCCCATGTCTGCAAGTTTGGCGAGGACGGTCTTGCTATCCATTCCAAGCTCTTTAGCGATTTCATATACCCGGACTTTTGACACAACTCTCCTGTCTTGGCCCGGGATTTACTTACCGGACCGTTACTGGGCGCCTAGCATTTTCATGCGGACACGCTCATGCGAAGGCCTTCATTGAGAAGCGCTCATCATTTTGTTCACGGTCAACCTCTTATGTCTTGATTGGTCTGATCTTGATCACGAACCAATGCGCGATTCACGATCACGATCAAACTGAGCGCTTGGTGGCGACTGAATTCGAATTCGCAAGCGTGCGCAAAATCGCCCACGGTTCACTAACAGTGCGCCAATCTACCGTGCCTGGGATCCGCAGCGCCCCGCGGACCCGTCGTTGCCCTTTTTCAATGCATGGAAGTGCCAAATGAAGGTACGCGCCGCGACCAGGGAGTGTGTTTCGCGAATCAACAGTGACGGCGCAAAGTTCGTGCTGCCACACCACCCTGATCAACTCAGTTTTAGTAGCAGGCTGGCGGCAGCCGATACAGGTTCGCTGGGGCTCTTGCATCAATTTTTCGGACATTACCCTCGTGGTTACTTTTTCATTTTATTATGCATTTGGAGTAGATGTGGAATCTTTGATCGGTTCCTGTGATGGAGCTGAATCGCTACGAATATCAATTCGCCAACCGGTCAACCGAGCTGCCAGCCGAGCATTTTGCCCCTCACGACCAATTGCGAGCGAGAGTTGATATTCGGGCACAAGTACACGAGCACTTTTGAGTTCAGGGTCGACGATGGTCACAGAAGTAACTCTTGCCGGAGAGAGTGCATGGGCAATCATCTCGGCAGGATCGTCACTGTGGTCAACAATATCAATCTTTTCCCCGCCTAACTCACTCATGATTTGGCGCACGCGCTGGCCCTGCGGACCAATGCATGAACCTTTTGGGTTTACCTCTGGCTTATGTGAACGAACTGCAATCTTGGAACGGTGACCCGCCTCACGAGCAATCGCCGTGATCTCAACTGTTCCATCGGCGATCTCTGGAACTTCCAATGCAAATAATTTACGAACAAGTTCTGGGTGACTGCGTGAGACCGTGACAACCGGACCTTTGAATCCTTTACGAACACCGGTGACAATGCACTTGATGCGGGCACCGTGCGGGTAGCTCTCACCCGTTGCCTGTTCTTCAGGTGGAAGGTTCGCTTCAATTTTTCCAATATCAACTCGGACCATGCGCGGATTCGTGTTTTGCTGGATCACTCCGGAAACCAAGTCCCCTTCGCGGCCAGTGAATTCAACGAGTGTTGCTTCACCCTCGGCTTCACGTAACCGACCTAGCAAAACTTGGCGGGCAGTGCTCGCCGCAACCCGACCGAAACCGTCGGGGGTGTCATCAAATTCAGGACTAAAGCTTGCAACTTCGCCGGCAGCCAGAGCCTCCGGCGAAGTAAGTGCCTCTTGAGCCCACACCGTTACATGACCACTCTTTCGGTCAAGCTCAACACGCGCCTTCGCAGATGAGCCTTCAGTGCGGTGATATGCGACGAGCAACGCAGCTTCAATGGAATCAACCAACAGATCCAGAGACAGATTACGTTCCCGCACAAGCGCCTTCAGTGCACTGACATCAATATCCATGTCTACTCCTCACGGTTGAATTCAATTTGGATAACTGCTTTGTCAACTTCAGGGACTTGGAACGAAACCGCATTTCCTTTAGCGTCGGTACCGCTGACCTGATCACCCTCAACTGATTGAACGCGGATCAAGGAGTCAGCCCGCTGGCCTTCGAATGAAACGTTTACCAGGCGACTTATTGCCCGGCGCCAATGGCGGACCTGGGTCAATGGTCGATCTGTCCCGGGTGAGGACACTTCCAAAACGAAGGGGTGTTCTTCAAGACCTTCCATGGAATCAAGTGATTCCGAAATTGCAGTACTGATCTGCGCGATTTCATCAAGGTCTACGCCACCATCTTTGTCGACAATGATCGTCAACACTTCACGTCGCCCCGCTTGTCTTATGGAGCAATCCTCAAGGTCAACACCCAAGCTCACGCACACAACTTCTGCGGTATCGCGTGCGCGATCAAGTGGTACTCCCATAATTCTCACCGCGATTTCCAGTTGTGGTTGGTCAGTTGTGCACCTAAGCCTACATCTACGGTTACCACCAAAGGTCCCACGCCAAACGGACAATCAGAATGGCGACAATTCCCAGGAAGACAATGCGCACAAAAGAGCTGCCGCGCCGGATAGCGGTACGAGCTCCAAAGTAGGCACCACCCATATTGCAGACCCCCATGATGAGACCCAGCGTCCACAAAAAGGAGCCAGAAAATCCGAAGACCAACAGCGCCGCCACATTAGTACCAAGGTTCACAATTTTCGCGGTCGACGATGCAGAAAGAAATGAGTAGCCCAATAGACCTACGAGTGCTATTAAAAGAAATGATCCAGTTCCCGGTCCGAATATTCCGTCGTAGAAACCAATGACTGCCCCAACGCCGATTGCGGCGACGTAATGTCTTCTGCGTCCACTCCAACGCATATTGCTGACGGTGCCCATCAGTGGATTAAATAAAGTCCAAACCCAGACGAGAACTAAGACAAAAACAACTCCGGCACCAAAATATTCGGTGGGAATGGCATGCACCGTCGCAGCCCCCAACGCGGAAAACACGAATGCCACACTCGCCATGGGCAGTGCGGTTTTCCAGTCCGGGTTGAGATGCTTGATATAGGTTCGGGCCGCAGTCGCCGTACCAAAAATACTCGAGAGTTTATTGGTCGCGAGGGCATTCACTTCACTCCCTGCCGGCAGCGCAATAAAAAGTGCCGGCAATTGCAACAACCCACCGCCACCACTTACTGCATCAACCCAGCCTGCAGCTCCAGCCGTAAGGGCCAGGAGCAGGATCGTCCAGAGACTTAGGTCGTACATATCTGGTGCACGGCTGCGATTGCATCATCGAGTGCAATATCAACACGCTCACCGCTTGCGCGATCTTTCACCTCAATAACGCCTCGTTCTAAGCCTTTTCCAATCACAACGATTGTGGGGACGCCAATCAATTCGGAGTCGTTGAACTTCACTCCTGGGGACACGCCTAAGCGGTCATCAAGTATCACGCGTAGTCCCATTGAATCCCAGATCGCTGCAAATTCTTCTGCCTTAGCAGCTGCCTCTTCTGACTTGCCGGCTGCAACCAGATATATATCCGCCGGAGCGACTTCGCGTGGCCAGACCAGTCCTTTGTCGTCGTGATGCGCTTCCGCTATGACGGCGACCGCTCGCGAAACCCCAATTCCGTAGGAACCCATGGTGACGCTCACCAATTCACCATTTTCATTGAGTACTTTTAGTTCTAGTGCCTCGGCGTACTTGCGACCAAGTTGGAAGATATGCCCGATCTCGATTCCGCGGGCCAGGCTTACGGTTCCCCCGCATGCAGGACATGGATCCCCGTCGAATACTTCAGCGACATCAATGACGCCATCAGATTCAAAGTCACGCTCGCACACAAGGTCGTACACGTGTTGACCCTGTACATTTGCCCCGGTGATCCAACGGGTTCCGCGCACGACCCTCGGGTCAGTAAGGAATTCGATTTTGCTTTCAGAGTCCTTTCCTAAAGCACCTGGACCGATATATCCCTTAATGAGTGCTGGGTGCTTGACAAAGTCTGCCTCCTCAAATGGGCGAGCAACTCCCGGATACAACGCTGCTTCAAGTCTGCGGGTCTCAATCTCGCGATTACCGGGCAGGCCAATTGCAAGTGGCGTTTCGCTGCCATCGGCATTCGTCAGGATCATCAAAATATTTTTTAAAGTATCCGCCGCAGTCCAATCACGATCAGACCGAGCCAGGTCGGCTCGCCCATTGGATAAATTGACAAGTGAATCAATTGTTGGAGTGTCGGGAGTCTGCTCTGCGTGAGAAGCGCGAACATCAGTCTGCACATTAAGCTCAGGATCAAAAGCCCATTTTGAAAAGTGGAATGCTTCAACATTTGCGGCGAATCCACATTCACAGCGCACATAAGTGTCTTCACCGAACGGGCTATTGGCTAAGAACTCCTCACTGCGCGAACCACCCATGGCACCCGCCATCGCGGAGACAATTACGTAATCAAGATGCAGTCGATCAAAGGTAGAGATGTATGCATCGCGGTGCTTGTTGTAGGAAGATTCGAGCCCTGCGTCGTCGATATCAAATGAATAAGAGTCCTTCATGACAAACTCACGTCCGCGCAGGATTCCCGCACGGGGTCGGGCTTCATCTCGATACTTGGTTTGGATCTGGTAGATCGACAACGGAAAATCACGGTAGGAAGAGAACTCGCCCTTCACCATCAGGGTGAACACCTCCTCGTGGGTTGGCCCCAAGAGGTAGTCATTGCCTTTTCGGTCTTTGAGACGGAAGAGATTATCCCCGTATTCGGTCCAACGACCAGTTGTTTCATAGGGATCTCGAGGTAGCAGAGCTGGGAAATGAACTTCTTGGAAACCCGCTTGATTCATTTCGTCGCGGACAATTGCCTCGACATTGCGAAAGACTTGATAGCCCAATGGCAACCAGGAAAAAATTCCTGGAGCAATTCTTCGAATGTAACCGGCTCGCACAAGTAGTTTGTGACTGGGAACTTCGGCATCAGCTGGATCCTCGCGCAATGTCCGCACAAAAAGAGTTGACATACGTTGAATCACAATTACCTCAATTTCAATTGAACTACTTATTGCGGTCCCTAAGTGGACCGTCCACTTATTCGTCAGAGAATAGTGGCCAAAGACCCACTTGTTTCCGTGAGGTTAAAACAACACGGTAGCAAATGTTGAGAGTTGCTTGAAACCAATTTGCGAATATGTCTTGCGGGCGGGGGTATTAAAGTCATTTACGTAGAGAGTCACTGTCTTTGTGAACGCTTCGCGAATCTGAACGATCGCTGAGGAGAGCGCCGGCACAGCAATGCCTTGCCCTCGTAGCTTGGGATCCACCCAAACTCCTTGCAGTTGGGCAATATTTTCAGTTGTAAATCCCACCTCAGCTTTAAAAAGGACACGGCCGTCTTCAATCACAGCAAATGCCATGCCCGAATCGATAACCTCCGCAATGCGGCGCCGGTACTGGAGCGCACCCCCATTAGCAACTGGTGAAACCCCCACTTCTTCGGTGAACATGTCCACGCATGCTGGGAATAAGAGATCAAGTTCACTAGCGCCAACCCGGCGCACCCGCGAGTCCTTTTGGCTAGTTGGATCGCTATCAATCTTGAGGAACGGCTGGTTTTGGCGAACGACCCGAGCCTTACCCCAATAAGTCTCCATGCCCTGCCATAGGTCAAGAACCTCTTGCTGCTGTCCCAGGATCGAAGAGCTTCGCCGCCCGGCCCTGATGAGTTCCCGCGCAAAAGCGCTTCGCGCGGATGCATCAGTATTCACCGGCACAATATTCGCGCCAACAAAGAGCATACTGTGGATTTGATCTCCGCTGGCATATCCCCACAGTGCACCGCCAAGTCGCCAGTGATCAATGAGTGCGGCTTCTATGCGACTAATGACAAATCCGTTTACTTCTGTGTTCTGACGTGCAAGTGCAAGCGCTTGGGGCAATTCGCGCTGTGTGACATTGCGGACGGTGCCCGGGCGAAAGCCCACAACCCGTTCACGCTCGGTGATAGTCATATAAGTGGACTACACCGTGATGACGGAGGGTTTACCTTTAGTTTCCATCGACGCGGCAAGTTTCATGGCCTCTTCGATCAAGGTTTCAACAATCTGCGCCTCAGGCACAGTCTTGATTACTTCACCTCTCACAAATATTTGCCCTTTGCCGTTGCCCGCAGCCACACCGAGGTCGGCTTCACGTGCTTCACCCGGTCCATTAACAACACAGCCCATGACTGCAACCCGCAGCGGAACCTCAAGGCCTTCAAGTCCTGCGGTCACCTGCTCTGCCAAGGTGTACACGTCGACTTGGGCGCGGCCACATGAAGGGCAGGAAACAATTTCAAGGCCGCGCTGACGTAGACTTAAGGACTCCAAAATTCCAATGCCAACCTTGACTTCTTCGACCGACGGAGCCGACAGTGAGACCCGAATGGTGTCACCAATTCCACGGGAGAGCAGTCCACCAAACGCAACCGCAGACTTAATAGTGCCTTGGAAAGCCGGGCCCGCCTCCGTGACACCCAAATGCAATGGGTAATCGCATTGTTCCGCTAATTGCATGTAGGCCATCATCATGATTACCGGATCGTGGTGCTTGACCGAAATTTTGATGTCACTAAATCCATGCTCTTCAAATAATGAGGCTTCCCATAAAGCGGACTCAACGAGTGCCTCTGGGGTTGCCTTGCCATATTTTTCTAAGAGTCTTGGGTCAAGTGATCCCGCGTTTACTCCAATTCGAATTGGAGTTTTAGAATCCAAGGCGGCTTTGGCAATTTCACTAACTTTGTCATCAAACTTTCTGATATTTCCCGGGTTGACTCGAACACCCGCGCAACCAGCATCAATTGCTGCAAAAACGTATTTTGGTTGGAAGTGAATGTCAGCAATAACTGGAATTCCCGATTTTTTAGCAATCTGTGCTAAGGCATCAGCATCGTCTTGACTTGGCACAGCGACTCTGACTGCCTCGCAGCCGGCTGCGGTTAACTCGGCAATCTGCTGCAGGGTGCTGTCTACATCGGCGGTCAAAGTGGTGCACATGGATTGAACACTCACGGGGGCACCGCCACCGACAGCCAGCGGTTTCAAGTGGTGTTTAAGAATCAATTGCCGCGTCTTACGCCTAAGTGCAACGACGGGTGGTGGTGGTGCAGGAATTCCTAGATCAATGCTCACGCCACTATTATCGTCCCTAATGCCTAACCCAGCGAGATGGGCTTCACCAAATCTGCCCAAATCACAATTACACCCATGGTCAAGAGCACACCGGCGACGACATAGGCGACCGGAAGCAGTCGGGCAGTATCAACCGGACCAGGGTCTGGTTTGCCCTTCCATCGAGCCAGTCGGCGCTTAAGCCCTTCATAGAGTGCCCCAGCAACGTGACCGCCATCAAGTGGCAGCACCGGGATCAAGTTAAAAAGGAAAAGAAAAAGATTTAACGATGCGGCCAACCCAAGAAATGTTGCGACTTTGGAGTTAATCGGGGAATCCATACTCGCAATCTCCCCTCCGAGCCGACTAGCGCCAACAACAGATACCGGTCCGTCCAGTGCACGTTCTTGACCGCCGATCAGAGTCTCAGTTACTAATTCATAAAGTCGCACGGGTAGCGAGATCAAGGCCTGAACCGATCGGACTGTGAGATCCCACATGAAGCGCGGAACAGTCGTTATTGACTGCCGTTCGTAAACAAAAGATGGACGCATGCCAAGGAAGCCAACGCTCTGACTCTCACCTGTTTCAACACCATTTTCGTCGTAGATCGGCCGCGTGACTTCGGCGACAACAAGTGGCAGCGAAACCTGTCCTTCACCGCGGTTAACCACAATTGTTGTCTCGACATTGGGGTTTGCAACGATCCAGTCGGTTGCCGCTTCCCACGTGGTTACATTTTGACCGCCAACCAAAACTATTGAGTCACCTTCTTCTAACCCAGCCTGAGCTGCGGGGGTTGGCACGGTTCCTGCTGGGCAGGTACCCGACGGTAATGAGTCACCCGTGGGTTGCAGGACAGTTGGTGTACAAGGCACAACCGCGGCCACATTAAGTGATGGCTGCGGCAGACCAATGCCAACAAGAACAATTGTAAAAAAGAGAAAAGCAAGCGCCAGATTCATGACCGGGCCGCCGAGCATAATAATTACTCGCTTGTGGACTGGCAGTTTGTAAAACAAACGATTTTCGTCCCCTGGGAGAACTTCGTCGAATGACGCTTCTCTGGCCTGGGCGACCAAAGTTCCAAACCGGCCCGTTGACATTGAGCGGGATCGGCCTTGTGGGTCATCCTTCGCGGGAGGAAACATTCCCACCATCCGAATGTAACCGCCTAGTGGAATTGCTTTGATGCCATAGCGCGTCTCGCCACGCACCTTTGACCAAAGCGTCGGACCGAACCCCACCATGTAGTCGGGAACTCGAAGTCCAAATTTCTTGGCGGGCAACAGGTGCCCCACTTCGTGGAGTGCAATTGATAACCCAATGAGCAACGCAAAAAGCAAGATGCCGACTACTTCGAGCATGTGCACTCCCTTTCCCGGTCACAACTCTTTTTCCCAGTCAAAAATCTCTGGCGTGCGCTTTAGTTGCCGGGGTGAAGTTCGCGCGCCCACCTATCAGCAACTAAGACGTCCTTCAGTGTAAGCGCGTTCCCTGACACAAAGGAACTTCCTGGTCCCAAATTGCTCGAGCCGGCTAGGTGCAACTGCAAGACCCGCTCAATGTGAGCCACAATCGAAGTGAATGAAATCTCACCGGCTAAAAAGGATGCAACGGCGCTTTCATTTGCGGCATTGAATACAGCCGGTGCCGTGCCACCTGCCTCTCCGGCAACTCGGGCGAGCCCCACCGCAGGGAAGACCGCTTCATCTAGGGGCATGAACTCCCAGGTTGCAGCGCTCGTCCAATCACAGGCGGGAGCCGCATCTGCGACTCGAAATATTTCCTGACCGGCAGATAAACCCCACGCAATCGGAATGCACATGTCGGGCGGGCTGGCCTGGGCGATTGTCGACCCGTCTACAAACTCCACCATGGAATGGACCACTGACTGAGGGTGAACGGTTACTTCAATCTGCGTGAACGGTATGTCAAATAGCAGGTGCGCCTCAATTATTTCCAGGCCTTTATTAACCAAAGTTGCGGAGTTGATAGTGACAAGAGGTCCCATTTTCCAGGTGGGGTGGGCAAGTGCATCGTCAATACTTACCTGCTCCAACTCATCGGTGCTCTTACCGCGAAATGGACCACCACTTGCCGTAATAATAAGTTTTCGAACCTCAGATCTTTTACCCGCAAGCAAGCACTGGGCGATCGCGGAATGCTCGGAATCAACCGGGATGATCTGGTTTGCGCCAGCGAGGTTTTTGACCAGGTCCCCACCGATAATGAGAGATTCTTTATTCGCCAGCGCTAATCGATTGCCTGCTGAAAGTGTCTCCAATGTGGCTTTGAGTCCGGCCGCTCCCGCGATTGCATTGAGCACAACGTCCGTATCCATTCGGGCCAACTGCTCCGGGGCGCTTGGGCCGATGACCAGTTCCGGGAGCCTGTGGTCCCCTTGGGAAAATCCACGATCTTGAGCACCGGCGAAAAGATGCATCTGCACGTCTTGAGCACACGTTCCAAGGGTTACCCCGATTGCCTCAACTTCGAACTCGAGGGCTGCCTGGGCTAACGCATGGGCATTTGCACCCGTTGCACACAACCCGACAACGGTGAAACGATCCCGGTTTCGTCGAATTATGTCCAAGGCTTGGACCCCGATTGATCCGGTACTACCAAGAATCACGACTCGAATGCGGTCGGTGCGGGGTTGAGTCACTATCACAGTTTAGGCGATCACGAATTTCACTGAAAAGCGCCTGTGAAGCCCCCGGATTTATCCGTGGGGAGCTAAGGGCGTGTTTCACCCAGTGGTTTCCCGTCCAACCGTCCCGCAATGTCAGACCTGCGTGGAATCATTGTGTGTATGACGACGCTTCGTTTCAACTACCGGTTGCGTCCTGGCGCGCAGGCGGTCGGGGTGTTGACTGCGGAGTGGCATCGGTCGCGTTGGTTGTGGAATCAGATGGTGTCTTCCCGTAAACAAGCCAGACCGTTTTTTAAAAGCACTGACTTGACTGCCGCCCGTAAGGGACTGGAATGGTTGCGTGCGGGTTCCCAGAACGTTCAGGAACAAACAATGCAAACGTTCGCGGGGAAAGGTAAACGGAATCTTAAAAAGAAACGAGACCTTCCCTCTTTGCAGTATTCCCGTAACGGGTTTTCGATCAAGGACGGTCGTCTTAAAGTGAAAGGCGCGTTAATCCCGGTGGTGTGGCATCGGGAACTACCCAGCGTGCCCAGTAGCGTGCGGGTCTTACAGGATTCTCTCGGGCATTGGTATGCGAGTTTCGTTGTTGAAGTCGACGACGTGGCTTTACCCGCGTTAGATAACGGCATCGGTATCGACTGGGGGGTCGCGAGCATCGCGACCACTACCGACCCCGAGCACGATTTTGTGTCCCCCGAGTATGCGAAAGCGTCCGCCGTGAAACTCGCCAAATATCAACGCCGGATGGCCCGGCGTAAACCTAAACCAGGACAGAAAGCATCGAACGGATATAAAACAGCGAAACGAGACGCCGCGAAACTCCACAAGAAAGTTGCGCGGCAACGCCTACACACCACCCGTGCTTGGGCCCGCGGTGTTGTCGCCAGCCACCAACTGATCGCGGTGGAAGGTTTCCGCACCAAGTTCCTGTTCCACA
>JBDNFH010000232.1:0-15375 GCA_041689915.1 Candidatus Nanopelagicales bacterium
AACCTCTCGCGGTCACCATGAATGAAGGCGTTTGCCTCCTCATCGATATTGATCCAAGTCGATTGCATCGTCGCGTTGCTGACCGCTACCTTGATCTGGTTGCACCCAATATTGAAGAGGCACTCGCACTCGTCCTTGATGCGAAAAAGAACCGTAAAGCGCTCTCCGTAGGTCTCGTGGGTAACGCGGCAACCCTGTTCCCCGAACTCTTACGCCGAGGTGTTCCCTTTGACATAGTCACCGACCAAACCTCAGCGCATGATCCACTGAGTTACATTCCTGAAGACATTGATCTCGGCGATGCGCACGAGTACGCGGACAAGAAACCCGACGAATTCACCGAACGCGCTCAACTTGCAATGGCTAAGCATGTTGAAGCCATGGTTGGATTCATGGACGGCGGCGCTGAAGTTTTCGACTATGGCAATTCAATTAGAGATGAAGCACGAAAGGGCGGTTTCAATCGAGCATTCGCATTCCCCGGCTTTATTCCCGCCTACATTCGCCCATTATTTTGTGAAGGCAAAGGACCATTTCGTTGGGTTGCCCTTTCCGGTGATGAAAATGATATTTACAAAACTGATCAAGCAATCTTGGAACTCTTCCCCGAGAACGACCACCTGCGTCGTTGGATCACCATGGCCCAAGAACGCGTAGCCTTCCAAGGGCTACCTGCCCGCATTTGCTGGCTGGGTTACGGAGAACGGGATAAGGCCGGCGCGAAGTTCAATGACATGGTCGCTAGTGGCGAGCTTTCAGCACCAATCGTGATTGGCCGTGACCACCTTGACTGCGGCAGTGTTGCCTCTCCGTACCGAGAGACCGAGTCAATGCTGGACGGATCTGATGCAATCGCGGACTGGCCGTTGCTCAACGCAATGGTCAATGTTGCGTCGGGTGCTTCGTGGGTCTCCATTCACCACGGTGGCGGAGTCGGCATTGGCCGATCCATTCACGCCGGTCAAGTCACGGTTGCTGACGGCACTGAACTTGCAGGTGAAAAGATCAGACGCGTATTGACCAACGACCCAGGTATGGGTGTTGTTCGGCACGTTGATGCTGGCTACGAGATTGCCTGTGATGTCGCCGAAGAAAAAGGTGTTCGCATTCCCATGACCGAAGATGAAAGCGCGAGCGCGCCGGCGTGAACACCCTCGTCCGCAATATTGGTGAACTAATAACCAATGACGGTTCTGGCCCCTATCGCAAGAGTAGGTTTGCGTTCACGTATTCCGATGACCTGATCACCTGGGTTGGCCCAGAATCTGATGCACCCATTGATTGTGATCACGTTCTTGATGCTTTGGATTGTACTGTTCTCCCTGGGTTTGTGGACTCCCACTCGCATCTAATGTTCGCTGGGGAACGCTCGGCTGAATTTGCCGCTCGCATGAGTGGTGAGCCCTACGCTGCCGGCGGGATTCGGTCAACGGTTGCAGCCACGCGTGCCGCAACCGATTCCGAACTGCGGTCCAATTGCGAATCTCTCGTTGCCGAGTTTCACGCGAGCGGGATCACCACGTTTGAAATCAAATCTGGTTACGGACTTGATGTGGACAGTGAAGTGCGTAGCCTTCGCATTGCCCGCGAATTCACCCCGGAAACGACTTTCCTCGGCGCCCATGTCGTTCCCGTCGAGTTTGCGGAAGATCCTGACGCCTACGTTGATCTTGTCTGTGGCGAAATGCTCGAAGCCGTTCTTCCTTATTCCCGTTGGATTGATGTGTTTTGCGACAAGGGTGCATTTACCCCGGATCAGGCCCGTCGAATTCTTCGAACTGGTGTTGACGCCGGACTGCTCGTGAAATTGCACGCAAACCAAATTGAATCAATTGGCGGAATTGACGTCGCTTGTGAACTCGGAGCCGTTTCCGTTGACCATTTGACCTACACGTCCGATTCCGAACTTGCAGCCCTTGCCAGTGCTGGAATAGTTGCGACGCTGTTGCCGGGTGTTGAGTTCTCAACCCGTTCGCCTTTCCCCGATGCACGTCGCTTCTTTGATGCTGGAGTTGAAGTAGCCCTTGCCACCGACTGCAATCCGGGAAGTTCATTTACGACTTCAATGCCATTGGTGATCGCACTGGCCGTACGCGAAATGCACATGAGTGTTGATCAAGCCGTTCAGGCTGCCACCCTGGGTGGTGCTCACGCGCTGGCTCGCACCGATGTTGGTGCCATCTACCCTGGCATGCATGCTGACTTCATTGTTCTTTCTACACCATCAATTGATTTCCTCGCGTATCGTCCCGGTGTGCCGCAAGTAGCCCACACCTATCTGGCCGGGAAGGCACTCACCACATGACACAGACCGTGATTCTGAGAACTACTCCACCAACGGTTGATCAAGTGATTGCCGTTGCGCGTGGAAATGCACGCATTGAGATTGGCGCAGACGCACTGGAGGCAATGGCGGTAAGTCGTGCTTACGTGGACAGGCTTGCCAACCAAGAAACCCCGGTCTACGGGATCTCAACTGGTTTTGGGGCACTCGCCAATCGTCATATCCCACAAGAGAACCGGGTGCAGTTACAAAAGTCGCTCATTCGCAGCCATGCGGCCGGCTCGGGTAATGAAGTTGAACGCGAAGTGATTCGGGCGACCATGTTCCTTCGCCTTAAAACCCTCACTTCTGGCCGTACCGGGGTTCGCCCAGAAGTTGCACGAACATATGCCGCGATTCTCAACGCTGGGATCACGCCGGTTGTTTACGAATTCGGATCCCTTGGCTGTAGCGGTGACCTCGCTCCCCTGGCCCATTGCGCACTGGTTGCCATGGGCGAAGGTGAAGCGCGCGACGCCAACGGTGACTTGGGTGAAGTTGTTGATTTGCTTCGTGAGGCTGGGATCAGTCCGGTTGAACTCAAAGAAAAAGAGGGCCTTGCGTTAATCAATGGAACCGATGGCATGTTGGGCATGTTGATCTTGGCAATTACTGACCTTGAGGGTTTGTGTAATGCCGCCGATCTTGGCGCAGCCATGAGTGTTGAAGCACTACTGGGAACAGATCAAGTATTTCGCCCAGAGTTGCACCAGCCACTTCGACCCCACGCCGGGCAGGCCGTGAGTGCTGCAAATATGTTTGCAGCACTAGCCGGATCCCCGATTGTTGAAAGCCACAAGCTTAATGACGATCGAGTACAGGATGCTTATAGTTTGCGTTGTGCACCCCAAGTGACCGGCGCGGTTCGCGACACGATCGCCCACGCTAAGAATGTTGCCCAAAATGAATTGGCGGCGAGTATCGACAACCCGGTGATTCTTCCATCGGGTGAAGTAACGAGTAATGGCAACTTCCATGGTGCCCCGGTTGGTTACGTTCTCGATTTCCTGGCAATCGCTGCCGCCGATCTGGGCTCAATTTGTGAACGTCGCACCGACCGACTCTTGGACAAGAATCGCAATCACGGCCTGCCACCGTTCTTGGCCGACGATCCTGGCGTTGATTCGGGCCTCATGATCGCGCAATACACCCAAGCTGCTTTGGTCAGTGACTGCAAGCGTCTGGCTGTACCGGCAAGTGTTGACTCCATTCCAAGTTCAGCAATGCAAGAGGATCACGTGTCCATGGGTTGGCACGCTGGGCGAAAGTTATGCAGCTCGCTCTCCAACCTCACCACAATTATTGCCATTGAGTTTATGGCAGCGAGTCGCGGACTTGAATTGCGCGCGCCACTAGTACCCGGTCCCGTAACCGGCGAACTTGTCCGCGAATTGCGCAAAACAACTACCGGCCCTGGGCCCGATCAGTTCCTAGCACCAGAAATTGAAGCAACCCGCAAGTTTGTTCAATCAAAGTTCCTGAATTAGGAAAGGCCGCCAGGAAAATCCCAGCGGCCTCATCCAAACGCTGATTCAACTCACTCGAGCGGCGTGAATTTCTGCTTCTGCAACAACTTTCTGCAATTGCGTACCGGCGGCGGTGAGTTGACCATTCCACTCATTTGCTCGAACGCACCACATCACGGCTTCCTGTGCTTCTTCTAATTCGCTGTGTGATTGCGCAGGGCCAGCACTTCCGAGTCGATTCAAAACGCGATCCGCCGCAGCAACCCACTGCTCGGCAAGTTGCAAGTGTTCAATTTCCTTTGCCAACTGTCGCATTTCGGCGCCCGGGTGAGCCTGCGTTGGCTCAAGACCTTTAACCATTGCTTCAGCGCGATCAACAGCCTGCAAAAGCTCGTCACGCATGACGCTATGAATATGGGACTTTCGAATTGCCGTTCGCAAGTTCTCGCAGGCCTGCTTAGCGTCATTGCGAGCCGCAAAGAAACGATCTTCGCTCCGGTGGCCCTTGTACTTTGCCTTAATCCGGCTGATACGACTGGTTGTGTTATTGCTCATGGCAGTTCCTTCCCAGTAGGTGCTCTCACACGTTAATTACATGTCTTCATTGTGCACCCGAAACTGCCTTTTTTCAGCCATTACGGCATCGCGGACAAGCCACCGTCCACGATTAACTCCTGCCCGGTCATAAAACTTGAGGCATCACTCGCAAGAAACAGTGCGGCGGCGGAGATTTCCTCGGCGCGGCCCCAGCGACCCATGGGAACCCGGGACAGAGTTCCGGCTTCGGCTTCCTTGGTCGAACGCAGAAAGTCGGTGAGGTCGGTCTCAATCCAGCCGGGAACCAGCGAGTTGACCCGCACTCCCTGGGTGGCCAGTTCGACGGCCAGGCTGCGGCTAAAACTGATCACAGCAGCCTTGGCAGCTCCGTAATGAGACATGAACGGTGACCCCCTAAGCCCGGCAACCGAAGACATATTGATGACCGAGCCATTCCCGGATTTCACCAGTCTGGGAATAGTGCCCTGAGTGAGGGCAACGAGTGCATCAAGGTTGAGGTTCATGGTCTTGCGCCAACCGGAGAGCCGCATTTTCTCGGTGGTAGCCATAAAAGAGTTACCACCAGCGTTATTGACCAGAATATTGAGTGCATCAAAATCCAGACTGGCACAGATCGATTCCACCGCGTCTTCGCACGAAAGATCCGCGGTTATTACCTGAGCTGTGCGACCCAGTTTTTCAATTTCGCTTGCAAGATCACCAAGTTTCTCAGCATCTCTGGCTACCAGCGCCACGTCAGCGCCCGCCTGAGCAAAACGGAGGGCAATTGCCCGCCCGATTCCGCGTGAAGCTCCGGTAACGAGTGCGGTTTTCCCGGCAAGAACTTGTTCGGACATGGGTGCTCCACTTCGATTTAGCAGATTGGCAAAGTTTTTGCTTGAGCAAAGTTACCGCTATTTCACTCACCACGCGCATGATTCTGCGTACTAATCACCTCACCACTAAATTAGAGTCCATGCCAACTTCCGACTCGGCCCCGTTCCGTGTTGGCCTGCTCGGCTATGGCGCAATCGGTCACGAGCACAATCTGGCGGTCGCAGCCACCCCCGGGCTTGATCTTCGGGCGGTGACTGACGTCAACCCAGACCGGATTGCAACTGCCCTTGAATTAGCCCCCGGCGCTGCAACCTTCTCCGACTCAATGGAAATGCTCGATAGCGGACTCATTGACATTGTCGTGATCTCAACTCCACCCAATAGCCACTATTCCTGGGCCAAGGAATCCCTCTACCGCGGTCTGCATGTGGTACTGGAAAAGCCAATGGCACTCAACGCCGAGCAGTGTGATGAACTCATTGCGTTGGCCAGCGAGAAAGAGCGCGTTTTGGTCGTGTATCAAAACCGCCGATTCGACCCGGACTTTGTCACAATGCGCCGCCTAATTCAAGAAGGTGCGATCGGGGAATTGTTTTCCTATGAATCCTTTGTTGGCGGATACTCAAGGCCATGTGATTTATGGCATTCAATGGCAGACGTATCAGGTGGCGCAATCTTTGACTGGGGCTCGCACTACCTCGATCAAATACTGAACCTCTTCCCCGAACAGGTGGCACATGTAAGCGGACACAATCACAAGCGCCACTGGGATCACGTTACCAATGCGGATCACGCTGAGGTGGCAATTACCTTCGCTGACGGACGCACGGCAAGTTTTGTGAATTCCAATTTGGCCGCAGCGCGCAAGCCAAAGTTCTATGCACTCGGAACCACCGGAGCAATAGTTGGTGAATGGGATCTAGCTGGAGAGCCTTCCGTTGCCGACCTTCCAGCCAAGTTGTTCCATATTGACTCAACCGGGGCACGAACGGCAATGAAACTTGATGTAGTGCCACCCTACGAGTTTCACTGCGAATTCACCGCCCTACTTAAAGACGGTGCAGCAATGCAGGTGCAGGCTGTAGATTCCCGTGACGTTGTGGCGCTGATGGAAGCAGCAGAGATTTCTGCCGCAAATAACGGAATGCCCGAGTCGCCTACTCTGCTCAACAACTAGTGCGAGAGACTACGCGCATGCCTGAACAAGCAACTATTAACTGGGGTTTTATTGGCGCCGGAGGTCTAGCAACTGGTACAACCGCAAATTCATTGCACAACGCCGGTAACGCGACCCTTTACGCCGCTGCAGCAAGCGATGAAAGCCGAGCACGGATTTTGTCACCAAAGGTCGCCTACGACTCCTATGAAAAACTCATTCAAGATCCAAATGTTGACGCTGTCTATATTTCACTAAACAACGACGCTCATCTCCCTTGGATTATCAAGTCCCTTGATGCTGGCAAACATGTCCTCTGTGAAAAGCCCATGGTGCTCAATGCCGGTGACACAATCACCGCTTATGCACATGCAAAAGACACAGGCCTGCTACTGGTTGAAGCCGTGTGGTCGCTGTGGCATCCACGTGCACAACGACTGCAAGAATTAGTTTCCAGCAATGCCATTGGTTCACCCACCAACTACCTAAGCACGTTCACATACGACGGTGTAACAAAAGGCAACTACCGCCTAGATCCAACTAAAGGTGGTGGCGCGCTCTACGACGTTGGGATTTACCCACTTCATGCACTCGTCGCACTTCTCGCCGAGGACACCAAGTATTCGGTCACCCAAGCAGATGATGAAAAACTCGGCGAGCAAGTGGACATGACTATGAAAGCTCAATTCAATTTTGAAAATACGTCAAGTATGGGATCTGGTGCGATCGTTGCGTCATTTGCCATGCACCCATCACAACGTTTTGTGCTCAAGGGCACAGAAGGTGCAATCACCCTCCCCGGGGATCAAGCTTTTACTAGTTTCAACTCCGCAAGCGAATTAACCATTACCGTCAATGGGAAAACGAGCACCGAGAAGTTTGTCGCGGTTGATCCTTATCAACTTATGTTTGAAAACGTGAGTGATCGGATCAGCGGAAACGGCGGTTGGCTTCCCAGTCCTTGGCAATCGGTTCAGGTCGCGAAGATTCTCGACCAGGCCTTCAAGCTGGTGCGGGAGTCCGACGCACTCGCAAAACTATCGCGATAGTTATCAGAATTTCAATCGCTACAAGACCTACTGCAACCGTCCCCGGTAGTCCTAGAACTTTTGCCATAACACCCGTGTTTGCAACAAGGACCATGCCACCTACAGCGACCCCCAGAATTTGGGTTGGGGCTTTGTGGGCAAGTCGAGCCGCAATAGGTGCCGTGATGATTCCACCCAGAATCAGTCCCAGGACTGCAAGCCAAGGGATTCCCGAGTCACCTGCCCCGACGAGAAATCCCATAGAGGCTGCAACGGCTACCAGGAATTCGGCAGCGCTGACAGTTCCCACAATCCGATGCGGCTTGTGACGCGTCACGGTCATGAGCGAGGGCGTTGCCACCGGTCCCCAACCTCCACCACCTGTTGCATCAACAAAACCCCCGAATAGACCAATCGGCCAGAGGTTTCGCGTACGCAGTTTCACTGCTGGGAATAATGACTTTCCGAATCCAAATCGTGCAATTATTGAAATTCCCAGCAAGAACAGGATTGCTGCCATCCACAAGCGGGCACCATCAATTGCAATATTGGTCAGCACAACCGCACCAATAAATGCTCCAATGGCTCCAGGAACACCAACCATGATCAATACACGCCAGTCCACGTTTCCTTCACGCCAGTGACTGACGCCTGAAACCAGCGTGGTTCCGACTTTCGCTGCATGTGTTCCAGCAGATGCGGCAACCGCGCCATAACCAAGAATTGTGAGCAGGGATGCTGATGTGATTCCGAATCCCATGCCAAGTAGCCCGTCAACAAATTGGGCCGCAGCCCCAACAATGGCAAAGAGAGCGACAGTGAGGAAGTCCATAGGAGAAACTTAGGCGATCAGGCGTACAAGCGCTCCCAGACACGGCGGAAGTTAGCCCGGATCACTTCGTGGTAGTTGGGCTCAAAGTGGCTCGTTTGGCCAACACCACCGTCACTCCAAGTTGGTAGTTCACCAGTGAGCACCCAGGCTGCTTGGCGAGCGGCGCCGTCAGCGACGTATTCTCCCGCAGGTGGTACTTCAACCGGTGCGTTAAACATGGTCGCGGCCACTTCACCGACAGCTGGGTTCGCGGCAGCCCCACCAATGAGCATCACCCGATGCACTGGAGCACCGGCTCGCATCAGCGCATCAACCGCGTCCGCTAAACCACCAAACATTCCTTCAATCGCGCTTCTCGCCATATTCGCAGGCGTCATATTATTTCGGGTCATGCCGTGCAGTGATCCTTGGGCATCAGGTAAATTAGGGGTGCGCTCCCCATCAAGGTAGGGAATGAATGTTAATCCGCCCGAACCTGGTGCAGCGGTTAAAGCAAGACGCGCGAACTCATCAAAATCAACATTGAGCATGGACGCGGTTGCGGTCAAGATTCGCGCAGCATTGAGCGTGCAGACAAGTGGTAGGAAGTTTCCGGTTGCGTCGGCAAAACCAGCGACAAATCCTGATGAGTCCTGGGTCGGTGTACTCGAACCGGCGAATGCGGTACCAGAAGTGCCCAGGGAGACAACAACATCTCCCGGTGCAACACCAAGGGCTAAAGCCGCTCCCATGTTGTCACCCGTTCCAGGGCCAATCACAATGTCTTCTCGACCAATGCCGAATGCCATTCCCACAGTTTCGCTCGGACCGGCAACTCTCGGTAGTGCAAGCTCGTGACCAAGCGCGAGTTCGACCAAATCCTGCCGGTATTCACCGGTTAACGGTGACCAGTAACCGGTGCCGCTGGCATCGCCCCGATCAGTTGTTGGATTACTTGGCTTCCCCGCCAGCATCCACGTTAAATAGTCGTGCGGCAAGATAACGCACTGCGTACGTTTCGCATTTTCCGGTTCATGTTGGGCCATCCAGCGCAGTTTCGACACGGTGAAGGCTGCGACGGGGACGCTGCCCACTGCTGCAGACCAAGTGGAGGGTCCACCAAAATCTTGAACTAAGTTTTCCGCCGCTTGCGCTGATCGAGTGTCATTCCACAACAGTGCATCACGCACTACTTTCTGATCGGAATCAAGGGCCACCATGCCGTGCTGTTGACCGGCAACACTCAGTGCAGATACGCCGTCGAGTGCCTGGGGCAAAATTGAACTCAGTGCATCCCACCAGGTAACCGGGTTAACCTCGGTGCCATCAGGGTGTGCTGCCCGAGCTTCGCGGACTAATTCTCCCGTGTGAGCGTCACGGATCACTACTTTTACCGACTGTGTTGACGAGTCAATTCCAGCAACAAGGGTGCGGTCCGTTGACGTGCCTCCGACAGTGTTCATGGACCCAGTCTAGAGCTTGCAAAGTATTCGGAAGACAAGCGACAAAGTACATGCGAGGGGCCGACACCAAGTTCCCGTGGCCGTGTTCGAAACTGCGAAATTGTTTCGATGGTGAAAATCACCAGCGCGGCAACGCCTTACCCGGGTTCAAAATTCCCACCGGATCCCACGCCTGCTTAATGCGCGAATGCAGATCAATGGATACGGAATCAAGTTCACGTGAGAGTTCCTCTCGCTTGAGGTTACCCACTCCGTGCTCACCGGTAATGGTTCCATCCAGTGAAATTGCGACTTCCAAAATATCCTCAAAGGCGAGGAGTGCTCGCGCGCCAGCTTCTTGGTCCCCGCGCTCAGTGATGATTGTTGGGTGCAGATTTCCATCACCTGCATGACCAAATGTGCAAATCGTGACATCATGCTTTACCGCTATGTCTTGAATTCGAACCATTGCCGCCGCCAGATTTGAACGGGGCACCGCGATGTCGTCAAGTAACCAATCGCCCTGCGCTTCTATGGCGAGGATCGCCATTCGCCGGGCTCCTAGGAGCATCTCGGACTCTACTTCGTCTTCAGATCGATGTGTCAATGTTGCCCCGTTGACTTCACAGATCTGCAATAGTTGATCGGCATCAGCAATAGCACTTCCATGTCCAGAGTCAGTTTGCGCGACAAGTAGCGCACCTGCGCTGACGTCTAGACCCATGGGACGCCAATTCTCAACAACACGTAGCGTTTGTTGATCCATGAGTTCGAGCATGCTCGGGGTGAGCGCTGCCATGATCGCTGCTGTTGCTCGACCGGCGTCCGCTATGTCGTCAAATACCGCTACCGCGGTAGTTGCAGGGGGTGGCAGCGGACGCAGACGAAGCCTGGCCATGGTGACAATTCCCAGTGTTCCTTCGGAGCCCACTACCAGTCCAGCGAGGTCGTACCCGGCAACGCCTTTGATTGTGCGACGACCTAGCCGGGTCACTTGACCGTCGGCTAAAACAACTTCAAGTCCCAGGACTGCATCACGGGTAACTCCGTATTTGACGCAACATAAACCACCCGCATTAGTGTTTACATTGCCGCCGATTGAACAGAAATCCTTACTGGCCGGGTCGGGGGCGTACCACATGCCAGAGTGCGCAACATGCTCGCGCAATTCAGAATTGAAAATTCCCGGCTGCGTCTCAACGTATCCATCTGTCACGTTGACATCAAGGACGTCGCGCATGCGCTCAACGCAGAGCACCAGTGAACCGTCGATCGCATTGCTACCACCGCTAAGACCTGATCCTGCACCGCGCGGAACTACCGGCACCCGATTCTTGTGCGCAGCCGCCATGACCGCAGCAACCTGTTCGGTAGAACGTGGAAATACGACAGCTATCGGCTCACCAGCAAGTGATCCGGTTGAGCGATCACGCGAGTATGAACGCAAAATATCTGGGTCGGTGACAATATCCCGATCATCGAGTGTGGAATCGCACACTTCTAACAGTGCGTCTTCGGGCATCACACGGGCCAGTGTACTTGTTACTAGTTGTCTGGCATGTGAACGAATGCGCCACTTATGTTTATTGCGTTGCTGTCGTGAGATTTAGCTCCCAACGCATCGGTACAGGCATCGATTGCCTTCACGCATTGGGCATCTGATGAGATACATCCATGGTTGAACTGCTTCTCGCCGTGATCCCCCTTGGGGTTGGCGCAGCGTTCACTCCCTCGCTTTTTGCCCTACAACTCTTAATCGTCTCCAACGATCCCTGGCGCACGCGGGCCCTCGCCGCGTTTCTCGGTTCGGCCCTGGCATTTGGAATCGCGGTCACATTCCTTCTACTTGGCTTTGCGCAACTGCCCGCATCTGATGGTGGCAAGGATCTCCTCAATGGAATCATTCGACTAGTTGCAGCTGCGCTGCTCGGCGTAGCAGCCGTCTACTTCTTCATTCCCCACCCCGGAATGCAATCAAAAGTTCAAGCAAGTATCGAACACCGCGTCACCCGTGCAAAACCATTTGATTTTTTTGGCATCACCTTCGTGCTCAGCATCAAAGATTTTTCCTCATTTATCTTAATAATCCCGGCAATGTACGACATTGCGGTCGCTGAAGTTGATTGGCTGATTAAAGCCGCCGTAACTCTTCTTGTTTTCGCCCTAGCACTTTCAACGCTGATCCTGCCACCACTCATGCGCACAGCCTTGGGAACGCCCGGAAAGTCACTTCTCACCAAAATCTATACGTTCACCATGCAGCATCAGTTCGTTATTATGGGATTTGTTTTTGGCGTACTCACTATCTATCTTGCACTTTCAGGATTGCGCGCCCTGTAGCGAGAATCAAGAAACTTTGACCTTTGCTACAACTTTGACCTGGGGCAATGGGGTCAATGGAGGGGATGGCTTATTTGGAGCTTTGGAAGTTAGCGGGGTCTAGCGATCTATGTGCCCGTATGGGGTTTCCCAATAGCGCCGAATACTTCTCTATAGATCTGCGGCCCGGAATCCCAGCAGGAACTCACTCGCCTAGCCGAAATCGGGAGGTCTTGTACTGCGGGCCGGTTTCGGTCACCAACCAACGCAACGTCTAACGACCAACGGACGCCCTTACCTCCCCACGGATAAATCCGGGGGCTTCACGGACGGCTCGGTGAAGAAGCGGTTCGGATCTGGACCGTCACGATTAAGTAGACGCGGCGAACATGAGGGCCTGGTTGACGTTCGGGCTAACCGCTCGAGGTCAGCCGGGCGATCCCCGCCTCGAGGATGGGCTGCCAGAGGTCGTAGTGCGCCCGTGAGGCCGCGTCGTCGAAGGTCGACGTAGTTGTGTCACCTTCATTGAGTACACGCCCGCCTTTTTCGGCCAAGTCACTTTCAATGGAAGGTAAGAAGCAAGGCCACTCCGACCGCTTGGACGGATGCGTTCATCTTGAGAATTGACTGAAAGAAGCTGCACCAGGAGGCCCGATCACTCGTCGAGTTTCCAACTGAACTGACGGGTTGGTGCTGCGCTGTTGCAATTGTCAGTCAGAAATGGTCTACTGGGGTTGCCAGTGACAAGGGGTCCAGGGGACTTCTTTTCGGGAGACCGAGATAGCTGGCACTTTTTATGCCTTCCCCCACGGTGTATCCAGCGACTTGAGTGTCGGCAAAACGAATGGTGCATACCAAGGACATTCACGGTTTTCAAGAACACGTTGTGTGGCCCACAGCCCGTAGTCGGCGACTTGCACACCCCAGGAACTCGGCGCGTCCCACACGCACAACGTGATGGTACGGTCATTAGCGAACTGTGAACACACATCGTCGAGGGCCATGTGCGCGCTTTCCAACTTGCTCTTGACGTTGAGGGTCGCGGCAATCACGTACACCGTGTCGCCAGGTGCGGATACCTCAGACACGATCCGACCAAGGTGCAGGAACCATGCCAACTTGTACAAGTGAAGTTTCCCCGCGACCTTCACATGGGCAAACGTATTGCTCTTTAACAGAAACGTGGCGTCAAAGCGAGGGGCCTGGTTACCAACGACAGCAAAGACTTCATCTCTGGTCGCATGCGAATCGTTTTTCGCATGGAAACCCTTGGGCAGTTTCAACCCGCGTTGTTCCAGTGCGCAACGCAACTGGAGTCCTTGCCACAGTGCGTGACCATGATCGCCGACGAAGACCGATGTTCCGAACCCAAAATATGTCGAGGTACCAGCGGATCCCGAGGTGTCAAGGTCGCCGGTCTCATCGGCGTACATATAGATCTCTGCCACAGACGGATACTAGGCCTGCCACCGATGGATCGCGCTCTACTGCTGCTCTGGCTTCTGGCTCTCGACACGCTGGCTCTCAACTCGAACCTGCTCGGCTCCGAACCGAACACCTGGATCCCGAATGTCAGACGGCCGGCTGGCTCGACCGCGTTAGCCAGCCACCCCGTTCGGTGGCGCGAGCCACCAAACCAAGCGCCCCACCGTCACCAGCGCCCTTCGTTCTAGAATTGGGATGTCCCACGCGTTGGTTGCCCCTCCCCCGGTGTTTCCGGCGCGGGGGACCTGCACGGCTCCGAACCACCGGGTCTCGGCCTCCTTCATCGCCTTGCGCCGGCCTTCAATGTCCCCACCGCGCCAGCCCAAATGTGGGTCGAGCCGGTAGGTCCACGACCGCCCGACCTTGGGGCCTCGATGGATCATCCCGTGGTCGACCAGGCGCGCGATCGCTCCTGAGGTGTACTGGCAGGTGCGCTTGATCTCGACCGCGAGGGTAGTCAGGTCGAAGAAGATGTAGTTCCGGTCGTCCATCCGGGTCGCGAGGCGCATGAGAAGTGTAAATCCGGTTGCGGTTTCATTTTCCTGCGGGACTCGGATGGCATTCCCTGAAGGAGGGAGCCCGGTCAGGAGTGGGGCCGAACCGCCTAACTGACCAGATCCTTCACGGCGGAGTAGGTCAGCAGCACCCCAAAGCCAAAGCAGATACCGGCGTTGATCTGGCGACTGTGCGCCGTGACGAATGAATTGAGTTTCGCCAGGACGGCGTCCGACCGATGTCCGAACAACGTCACTGCGGTAACCGGCAGGAGGAACGGTGCGACCGTAATGAGAAACAGCATGACACCCACACTCAGCTTGGCCGATGATGCTGCATCCGAACGTATGATCAGATGAATTGCCGGGATGTAGAGAACGAGCGTCGACAGGTTCACCAGCATGGTCACCGCCCCGGCCCCAAAGAAGAAGGGCAATTTCGCGGCTGCAAACCTGCCTGACACCCGAGAGGCATGCTTCTCGCTCGCCGTGCGCCCCGGTCGCAGGGCCTCAACACCCAGTGCGAACAGCAGCACGGCGGCGATGATCATGATGACGATCGACTCTGTCGATGGCTTGCCCGTCCCTGCATCGCCGAAATTGCTCATCACCGTCACCGCGAGTAAGGCGAAGCCGAGGAGTACGGCAATCGCGCCGAGAACGAACAGCCAGGCACGGGCCCTTGGCTTGGTCTTGCCCGAAAGGATCAAGATCTCAACGGTCAGGAGTACCGGGCTCAAGGCAGCGCCCAGTGCAAGTGGAAGCACACTCAGCAGTAGTGACATCATGCGCGCATTCTGACAGGTACCCGATGAAGAGTGAGCCAGGCGCGCTTGGGTTCAAGGGTGGATTCCACACCTGAGTTGACGGGGTGCTGCGATGTTGGGTTCTTCGGGGTATGCGCGAGGGGTCTGCCCAGGGTTTGATTAAGGACGCAACCCCAGCCGAGAAACGTGTCCCTGTGGGTGGGGTGATTTCTACCCATGGCTTCTCGCCATCGACGTTGACCTGACCCGTCCGTACTTGTAGTGAAGGCACTTGATTTCTGTGGCGCCGGGCTCACCCGCGGTCTTACGACGTGGTGCGCAATTGGTGTGGCGGCGTGATTGTTTGGTGTTCCGGTCTCTCTAATTCTCGTATCTCCGACCCAATATGTTGCCAAAACTGGTTCGCTAAGAGCGCGCGGATAGGTGGCGTGGTTGCGCTGAGTCGAGTCGTTCTTGCTCCCTATCCGCGCGCTCTTAGTACATAATTTTTTATCGATGACACTTCGATCGATCGATCCGCCAGCCAACCCGCATGCCACTGCCCGTAATTGCTCAACCCCCCGTAATTTCGACCTTTTGACCTATCCCAGTATTGGACGGATCCCCCTGATTGGATCGGTCTGATCTCTCGTGGATGTCAAATGTCAGACCCCTGTTATAGGTTCAGGATATGGAATTCGAGGGAGATCACGGCACTGATCACAGTGCTG
>JBDNFH010000233.1:0-2474 GCA_041689915.1 Candidatus Nanopelagicales bacterium
GTGACTTGCTCAAAGTAGATTTGAAATGAAAGCGCTATGACGATTAAAGCGCCAATAACTGCCAAGAGGATCGGGAGCCCCCGACCTAACCAAACCTTAAAACCTGAAGTCACTAGCGCCTATCTCACTGGGTTAAACTGCGAGCATAACTGCGGTTGGCTTGGGCAAGTACGTTTGGGTGAGTGCCACTTTGACGGCTGCTTTGTTCCAACTTTGACCCAAGTTCATGTTAACCGCGGTGTGTGAGTGGGGAACTCCCCGCCTGAGGGCGCGCGTGGGGTAGCGTTGGGAGGTGCCTCACAAACGTTCACTAATCGCGATCCCCGCGTGGAATGAGCAAGAGTCGATTGCTGGGGTGATTGTAAAGGTGCAGGAGCATCGTCCTGATGCAGATATTTTGGTGGTCAATGACGGTTCAACTGATCGAACAGCTGAAGTTGCCCTTGCTGCTGGTGCCACCGTGATCTCGCTCCCCTTCAATGTTGGCGTTGGTGGGGCAATGCGGACTGCTTTCCTCTACGCCAAGCGTGAGGGCTACACCGCTTTGGTTCAGGTAGATGCGGACGGGCAACACGATCCGGCTGACCTTGACCGGTTGCTTGCTGGTTTGGGTACGGCTGACATAGTCGTCGGGACTCGCTTTCACCCCGATTCCACGTACCACGTGGGCGGCCCCCGGCGTTGGGCCATGGTGCTGCTGTCCAAGACTCTGAGCACCATGAATCGCGAAATGATTTCGGATCCCACGTCAGGGTTTAGGTCTGCTGGGCCCCGGGCAATTGAACTATTTGCCGTGGAATACCCGGCTGACTACTTGGGTGACACCGTTGGCTCTCTCGCAATTGCGATTCGGGCAGGTTTAACAGTTTCAGAAACTCCGGTGACCATGTATTTCCGGCAGCACGGGCGGCCAAGTAAGAACGCTGTGTGGTCGGCGCTGTATTTAGGCCGGGCATCCCTGGCGATTATTGCCACGGGACTTAAAACTGGTCGCACGCCGCGAGGAGATGACTCATGACTTCGAATTTCCTGGCTGGGTTTACCGCGGTCGTTACTTTTGTCTTTGTTTTTTACTTACTGCGCCGTGGAATTTTGCGTGAAAAGTACGCCGTGCTGTGGTTGTTTTTTTCTGGGGCCGCATTGTTTTTTGCGATCTTCCCCAGCGTGCTGGATCGAATTAGTTTCGCAATCGGGATCGCAACCCCGGTCAACCTGTTGTTCTTTGTCACCGTTGTGCTGTTGATTTTGGTAAGCGTGCAACTCAGTTACGAGCTCAGTCGCCATGAAGGGCGAATCCGTCGGTTGGCTGAGGAAGTCGCACTCCTGCAGCAGCAGATTAATTCCTTGGGAGAGAAAGACGAAAACGGGAGCAATGACTCTCACTGAACCCGTGTTGATCATGGCGTTTAATCGTCCTGATCACTTGAACGTCCTGTTGGATCGATTGGCTGAAGTCCAACCTGCGACTGTCTATTTCGCGGTTGACGGTCCGAGACCTGATCACATTGGGGAAGCCGAAAAAGTCGCTCAAGTTCAAGCTTTGCGTTCGCGAATTACTTGGACAACCGATGTGCACACGTTGTTCCAAGACCGTAATCATGGTTGCGGCCAAGGTGTGAGTAATGCGATCACCTGGTTTTTTGAAAACGTGGAACGTGGAATAATTTTGGAAGACGATATTATTCCAGACCCTAGCTTTTTCCCGTTTTGCACCGAGTTGTTAGACCGGTATCAAAATGATGATCGAGTCTTTGCCGTTTCCGGGTGCAATGTCGTTCCTGCAAGCGTGCAATCCCACCCTGAGCAGGAATACCGGTTCGCGCAAATTACGCACGTCTGGGGTTGGGCAACCTGGAAGCGCTCGTGGGAGAAGCACACCCTTAACCCAACCGGTTGGTACAAGCGTATTTCGCCGTGGAAGTTGTGGAATCAATCCGCGCGTTCTGTTTCTGGTGCCATGTTCTGGGCATCGAACTTTGAACTCACCGCACGTGGTGACATTGACACGTGGGATTGGCAATTGCAGTTAGCAAATATGACCGCGGGTCAACTGACCGCCACCTGCAATACGAACTTGGTGCAAAATATTGGCTTTGATGAGGAGGCAACCCACACATTTGAGGGTGATCCGCTGCTCATGCCTCTTGGGAGCGTTCGGCTTCCCACTGAGCCAATCCCGGTACAAGTAGACCGCAAAGCAGATAATTGGTCCCGGAAGCACCACTTTCGGGCCACCGCACTTGGCACAATTGATCGAGTCCGCAAATACGCGGCAATCCAATGGAAGGCAAGAAATTGAGTATTGCTCAAGGCAGGGCGCTGGTTACCGGTGGCGCAGGATTCATTGGCTCGCACCTTTGTGAGCGGTTGTTGAATGACGGCTACGACGTGTTGTGTGTGGACAACTACTACTCCTCCACCAAAGACAATATTGCCCACCTGTTGGAGCACCCTCGCTTTGAAGTAATTCGTCA
>JBDNFH010000234.1:0-20039 GCA_041689915.1 Candidatus Nanopelagicales bacterium
ATTCGCCACTAAGGCGAAGATGTTAAGGCAGACGACCTTGTGCTCACCAAAGGTAGCTTTATCGGTCCCCGCCAGATCGCACTCATTGCGGCAGTTGGTCATGGCGTAATTTCAGTAATTCCGAAACCGCGCGTTGCTGTGATTGCAACCGGCAGTGAATTAGTTGAACCAGGAACCGAGCTTAAATTTGGTTTGATTTCAGACTCAAATAGTTTTCTCATCACGGCAAGTGCTAATGACAGCGGAGCTGTTGCCTACCGTCTTCCACCCGCGCAAGATGACGAGGACACGTTGATCGGGATTTTGGAGGATCAGGTGCACCGGGCTGATCTGATTGTCACCACCGGTGGCGTGAGCATGGGGGCTTACGACCCGGTTAAAGCTGCTTTCCTGAAGTTGGGAACCGCGCAGTTTCACAAAGTCGCAATGCAGCCAGGAATGCCGCAAGGTTTTGGCAGTGTTGGTCAGCCAGCAATCCCAATCATTACCCTCCCGGGTAATCCGGTAAGCGCTTATATTTCATTTGAAACCTTCATTCGACCGGCAATTCGTAAGATGCGCGGACTGACCCAGCTACAACGTCCACAACGGGCTGCAACGCTGGAGGGTGAATTGCGCTCACCTATTAATAAGGTGCAATTTGCTCGGGCCCGGTTTACTCAAGACGGCCAGGTTGAACCGGTTGGTACCGGACAGGGTTCACATGTCCTCGGTGGACTCGCGCAAGCCGATGCGCTCATTGTTATTCCAGTCGGTGTTGACAGTATTGCCAGCGGAGACCAAGTTCAAGTGATTGACGTGAGGAGTGATCTGCAGTGAGTACTTTCCCGCATCTCAATGAGAACGGTGACGCTCGCATGGTCGACGTAACCGCCAAGAGTGTTACCGAAAGATCAGCAACGGCCCGTTCCCGGGTCTCACTGAGCGCAGAGGTAATCCGCCGGTTGAATGCTGGCGATATGCCGAAAGGTGACGCCCTTGCCGTCGCACGAATTGCGGCAATTTCTGCTACCAAGAAAACAAGTGACCTGATCCCGTTATGTCACCCGCTGGCAATCCACGGGGTTGACGTCAGCGTGGAACTTGATGAAACCGGTGCCGAGATCACAGTGACCGTTAAGACTGCAGATCGCACCGGTATTGAAATGGAAGCACTCACCGGAGCCTGCGTTGGTGCACTCACATTGATCGACATGGTCAAAGGACTTGATCGGCTAGCCCGCATTGAATGTGTTGAGTTGCTCGAGAAAAAGGGTGGGCGTTCCGGTCACTGGATTCGCAGCCAACATGAGTAATTTCACCGCGCAGGTAATTACGGTGTCAACTCGCGGGTCCCAAGGTGTTCGTGCTGATACATCCGGGGAAATCTTGGTCGCAGCGTTAACTGAACTTGGATTGGCGTGCTCACCCACCATAATTATTCCTGACGGCCCAGAAGTTTCCACCGAGATTAAGCGTGCTGCGGATTCGGGTCACTCACTGATCGTTACGACAGGTGGTACCGGCATTTCGCCAACTGATCAGACTCCGGAGTTTACCCGAATGGTGATTGACCGTGAAGTACCGGGAATCGCTGAGGCAATTCGTGCCTACGGTCGTGGCAATGGGATAGCAACAGCAGCTCTGTCGCGGGGAATCGCCGGCCAAGTGGGCAACTCCCTCGTCGTCAATGCACCAGGATCACCGGGTGGTGCGCGAGATGCCGCAGCGGTCCTTGGGGAAATTGTGATCCATGCCATTGAGCAAATCACCGGATCGGATCATTAGTTCACCTTTAGTTCACCAAATGAGTTTCTAGGGTTCACTTGAACAGGTCCACTTGGCTACCTCAAAGTGGAAAGTTATTCCATGTGAGTGCGGAAACCCCAATGCGTGACCTAGGCAAAAGCAAGAAAGCCAATTTTGGTGATCGGGTTTTTAATCGATCGATTACCGCGGCAGCATTCACCTCACTGATCATCCTCGCCGGGATCACGATTTTTCTGGGCGCAAAAGCAGTCCCGGTAGTACAGCAGCAAGGTCTGAGTTTTCTCACCAACACAATGTGGGACCCTCTTGGAGTCCCACCGGAATTCGGGATCGCGGGAATGCTTTACGGCTCGCTACTGCTGGCGGTGATCGCCTTGGTTATCTCAGTCCCCGTGAGCTTGTTTCTGGCAGTCTTCATGGTTTTCATGGCGCCGGTTCGGGTGTCAAAGTTTCTGACCAACCTCGTGGACCTGATGGCCGCGATCCCATCGGTGATTATCGGCTTATGGGCCTTCTACGTATTGGTGCCGCCTGCTCAAGAGTGGCAGCAACTCCTGAACCAGTATTTAGGTTGGATCCCGCTTTTCCAAAATGATTCCGGGAACTTCACTGGGACACCTTTTATTGCAGGTGTTGTTCTTGCGATCATGATGATCCCCATTGTTACTTCGATAACAGCGGAAGTCTTGAAGCGAACTCCGCCCGAGTTGATTAACGCCGCTGAGTCGCTCGGTTGTTCAATGTGGACCATGTTGCGCTACGTGGCATTGCCGTTTGGCCGCGGCGGAATAGTGGGCGGAATCATGCTTGGATTGGGTCGAGCACTGGGAGAGACTGTAGCTGTGTTCTTTGTTTTGAAGCTTGTCTTTGACATAAACTTTTACCAAATTATTGAGTCGGGTGGTGGTTCGGTCGCGACGCTCATTGTGTCTAAATTTGGTGAAACTAACGATGAATTCGAAGTCGATGTCCTACTTGCATCGGGATTCTTTCTTTTCTTAATGACCCTCGTGGTTAACGCGGTTGCAAATCTGATTGTTGGCCGCACAGATCGGTTAAAGTCATGACAATTTTAATGAGTGAGGTTCCACCGATTCGCAAGGAGGATATTGCGCCACAGCGTCCATGGAGTAGGCGGCCGGCGTCATTTTGGTTTGCAGCATTTTTGGGAACAGCGGTTCCTTTTGCAATTTTTGGTGGACTTTTTTTTGTAACGGAACTTCCCGTGCCGGTGCTCCTGATTGCCTTTTATCTGCCACTGCAACTTATTGGCGCAGGGCTGGCGGGATACTCGGCAAAAGGGAAGCACGGTATCGCCGATTCTTCAATAATTGTCTTGGCCATAGGGGCAACAACACTAAGCGCGATTGTCCTGGGATCAATGCTTCTCATAATTATTGTTCGCGGATTTGCTGCAATGAGACCCTCATTTATTTTTCAAAACAGTGTTTATATCAGCCCAAGCACCCCGCTGGAATACGGTGGAATTGGTCATGCGATTGTCGGGACTTTCCTCATTGTTGGAATTGCAACGATCATTTCCGTGCCATTCGGTATCGCAACGGCCGTGTACGTCACCGAAATACGCGGGCGCGCCGTTCCTTATGTTCGCTTCTTTATTCAAGCCATGAGTGGCGTGCCCTCGGTGGTCGCTGGCCTTTTTGTCCTGACAGTTTTCATCTTGACCGGTGTTCTCAGCCAAAGTGCCATAGCTGCGGCAATTGCCTACGCAATTTTGATGCTCCCGACAGTTGCCCGAACAGCTGAAGAAGTATTGAAGTTAGTACCCGAGGACTTGCGAACCGGTGCATTAGCTTTAGGTTCAACGCGCGCGCGGGTGGTACTGAACGTTGTGATTCCGGCGGCCCGAACAGGGATCATTACGGCGATGCTGCTGGGTATTGCCCGTGTGGTTGGGGAAACTGCACCTCTACTTTTGACCGCCCTGAAAAATGACCAAACTGTCCTGAACCCACTCTCAGATCCAATCTCAGCGTTGCCAACCTTCATCTTTGACAACGTTGCCCAACCTTATCCGGATGCGGTTACTCGGGCCTGGGGCGCAGCGCTCGCCCTGATGATCCTCGTTTCAATCTTGTTCACAGTTACCCGATTCCTTTCGGCGCGTAAGCCGCGAAGGTAAAAGCACATGTCGAAAGGAACGCAAATGGAGGAGACGGTAGTTGCAATGGAAGAACTCGACGTAGAGCTTAGCGCAGCCAAAGTTGAGACCAAGCCAATCGAGATGTCGACTAAAGGGGTCAGCGTTTGGTTCGGTAAACGTAAGATCTTGGAAAACGTGAATATTGATTTTCAAAAAAAGTCGGTCACGGCTCTCATCGGTCCTTCGGGGTGCGGTAAATCAACGTTCATTCGGACTTTGAACCGGTTACATGAACTCATTCCGGGGGCAGCGCTGGCCGGCGAGGTTCTCTATGAAGGCGAGGACATTTACCGTCAAGACGTTGACCCGGTTCAAATTCGTCTTTCAATCGGCATGGTGTTTCAGAAGCCGAATCCGTTTCCTTCCATGACGATTAGGGGAAATGTTCTCTCCGGTCTCAAACTTTCCGGAATAAAGCGTCCTGATCATGACTCGTTGGTTGAACAAACCTTGACCTCTGCGGGTCTATGGAAAGAAGTCAAAGATCGGCTCAACTCACCTGCCGGGGATCTCTCTGGTGGCCAGCAGCAGAGATTGGTGATCGCTCGCGCCCTTGCGGTGAACCCACACGTACTCCTCATGGATGAACCCTGCTCGGCCCTTGACCCAGCCTCAACTCTGAAAATTGAAGAAACGATTCGACAGTTGTCCAAGGACATCACGATCATCATTGTTACTCACAATATGCAGCAGGCTGTTCGAGTGTCGGACTACACCGCATTCTTTTTAGCAGAAGAAAATCAACCCGGCTACGTTGTTGAGCAGGGACCGACCACTGAAATATTTGGTAACCCGCGAGATCAGCGAACATTGGATTACGTGAATGGTCGTTTTGGTTAACGGTTGATCCCATTGGTGTCCGTGTACATGAACTGTTCACCTAAATGTAGGCCGTTAGAAAAGTAAGTGATGAAATCAGGCCATTTTCAGCCTTTATGTTTTAGCAGTAATCAGGTTAATCAATTTCAACGAAGGAGACACAGTGCGTAGAATTATTGCACTCGCAGCAAGCATCGCAGGTGCCACAGCGCTTGCAGCTTCAAGCCTCGTAGTTGCTGTTCCAGCAAATGCGGCCGAGACAATCAGCGGTGGCGGAGCGTCATTCCCTTACCCATGGATCCAAGCTTGCGCATCAGATTTTAATGCGTCGCAGAGTAACTTCAGAATCCAATACACCAGCACCGGCTCAGGTACTGGCAAGTCAAACTTCACAAAGGGCGTCTTTGATTACGGTCAGACTGACAGTGCGTACTCCAGCGGTGAGCCAACCTTCGGCTGGGAATACATTCCAGATATCGGTGGCGCTGTCACATTCCCCATCAACCTGAAGAATGCGACGACCGGTCGCACCCTTGGTTCGTCAATCCAACTAAAGCAGTCCACTCTTGCCAAGATTCTCGGTGGCGTAATCACCAAATGGAATGACAAAGAAATTCTCAAGAGCAATGTTCGTATTGCCAAGTCGATTCCGGCAACCTCCATCACCGTTTCTTATCGCTCGGACAATTCGGGTACGTCCAATAACACTCTCCAGTACCTCAATGCATGGGCTCCGTCAATCTGGTCCAAGGTGGCGGACGACTTCTCGACCGCTTTCCCAGGTGGAAAACCACTGGCAAACAGCATTGCAGGTAAAGGCAACGCTGGAGTTATGGCGAACGTTATTGCCACCGAAGGCGCGATCGGCTATGTAGACCTTGGCGACGCCAAGGGTTACCCTGCTGCCCGAGTCCAGAATGCACTGGGCGAATTCATCGCACCTTCGTCAGCATCTGCTGCTAAGAACTTGGCCAATCAGACCGATCTTCAAGCTAACGGCCTCGTCAACTTGAATTACAAAGTCAAGGCAAAGGGTGCCTACCCGGTGGGAATATTCAGTTACCTGTTGGCACGCACTGATGGCAAGGGCCCCAATGGTCTAGGCGTTCGTCAGTTCGCTGACTACTTGCTTCAGAAGTGTGGACCCCAGCGCGCTTCCTCACTGGGCTACGTGCCAGTTGCTGGCAAGGTCCTTGCCAAGGCAAAGACCCTTGCTCTGCAAATCAAGTAACTGAAATTCAATAAAATCAAGATCACATACAGCTCGTAAGACGATCACAAAGGTGAGGGCAATGAACCAGTTTCGAAACCGACACTGGGGCATTGCCCTCACTGTCATATCTGCAGTCAGCGCAACCATGTTGCTCAGTGCCTGTACGCCTCCGATGCCACCGGATGTTTTAGCGGCGCAGTTGGAAAACCAAATTACTTGCCAGACGGGTAGCCAAGACGTTTCGGTGCCAGAGGAGTTTTCCGGTAGCTTCGACATAGTGAATACCACTCTTAGCGGGGTGTGTCCAGATCAATCAATCACTGAAGTGACCTTGGAAACTTCAGCAGGTGTCGTTATCACTTCGGCTGCTCCCTCGGTTGCGCAACGGGCGGCATTTGCAAGTCAGTGTACCGGGGAAATAATCACGGTCCCGGTGTTCTCCTACGGTGTGACGCTCGCCTACAACATTATTGGTCTTGACGGCCTTATTCTGACTCCTGAAGTCATTGGTGGAATCCTCTCCGGATCAATAACGACCTGGGATGACCCGGCAATCGCTGAACTTAACGCAGGATACGACCTCACCGGATTGCCAGAGATTGTCGTGATGAGCGTTAAAGGTGGGACCGGTTCAGTTGAAGCAATGACGACATACATTTTCAAAGAAGCACCCGGGTCGTGGAATGCCGGTGTAACCAATGTGCTGGAAATGGGTGAGAAATTTCCCACCGAAATGGACGTGATTAATGAGATGTTTGCGATTGAAGGAAGCGTCGCAGTACTTCCCATTGTTTCGGCAATCAATAACCTGATCCCCATGGCAGCAGCGCAAGTTCAGGGCGAGGTCATCAACGCTGATGACACCCAACTGCAGAAGGTCGGCTCGGGCGCCATGGAAGTAACCGTTGAGCCCAACGCTTTGATTGCCACGCCAGCAACGGGTGGGATTCCTGTTGAAGGGAACTTTGATATCGCGGCATCGAAGATTGTGTTGTCGCAGGGACAGCCGTTATTCGGGTGGCCAATCATGGGCACCGCCCATGCAATGGTGTGCAATACGCCAGAGAATCAACTTCCACTATCAACTGTTCAATTTCTCGAGCGACTCTCGGGTCAAGGATCCTTTGAGACTTTCGGGCTAACGCCACTTCCAGAGCCAATTCGAATTCAAACTTTTGCGCCGCTGCAGGTCACACTCAGCGAAACAGTCGCACCCAGTGAGAGTGCGGCCGAGTAGCCGAAGTTTCGTGGTAATTCAAGATCGGCCCCAAGGGTTCACGTCCGGACTGTGTAATTAGTGCGATTTTGCGCGTTCCCATGATCGGTGAATCTCCGCTTCGGCTTCTTTGCGCCCGGTCCAAGTTGCGCCCTCAACAGATTTCCCGGGTTCAAGATCCTTGTAAACCTCAAAGAAATGTTGGATTTCCAAACGGTCAAACTCAGCAACGTGATGAATATCGCGGAGGTGCTCCATGCGGGGGTCACCAGCCGGGACGCACAGCACTTTGTCGTCGCCACCTGCTTCGTCGGTCATGCGGAACATGCCAACCGTGCGGCAGGAAATGACGATACCGGGGAAAGTCGGTTCCTGCACGATCACGAGGGCGTCGAGTGGGTCACCATCAAGCCCAAGAGTATCGTCAATAAAACCGTAGTCGTGGGGATAGCGGGTTGAAGTGAACAGCATTCGGTCTAAGCGAATTCGCCCACTTGTGTGGTCGACCTCGTATTTATTGCGACTTCCGCCGGGAATTTCAATTGTGACGTCAAATACGAGGGGATCCATGGGTGCACAGTAACCGGGCAGTGCCAATTCACGCTGCGGTGGTGACTTACAGTAGGGGCGATGCGACTCAATTGGACTGATTCAGCGCGACGCCTTGGTGTTGTCGCAGGGTCATGTGGTTTAGCGCTGGGCCTGCTAGTGGCTCCCGTCTCGGTTTCGGCGGCCCCGCCAACCGGCCCCGTTCCCAGCGTGTATCGACCGCTGAGTAGCGCGGCTCCTCTGCCCAGCATCACCGGACTGGACCGTTCAATTGGCAAACTCACCCAAAGAGCGTCCCTCGGTGGATTCTCGATCCTGGTCGTTGACCCGGTGAGCGAGAAATCAATTTTTAGTGATCAAGAAGGGAAAGCGCGAATCCCAGCCTCCGTTAATAAGATGCTCACTGCGGCTGCTGCGCTCAGCGTGTTGGGACCCAACACCCGCCTTTCCACCCAAACCAAAATAAGCGGAAGCGACGTGTATCTCGTGGGTGGGGGAGACCCGCTTTTACCGAAAGCAAAGGGTGATAACTCGCTTAAGTCGTTGGCCAAAAAAACGATCGATGCATTGAAATCAAGAAATCTGAAAAACATAAAACTTTTTTACGATGACTCCCTATTCACCGGTCCATCCCTTGGCCCAGGCTGGAAAACAAGTTTCCCTAAAACTGGTGTTGCGGCGCCCGTATCAGCTCTGCGCGTGGGCGGAGCTCGGATAAGGGCTGGCTCGGTAGCCCGAGTGTTACATCCAGCAAAGCAGGCGGGTCAACTTTTTGCCAAGCGGCTGAAGAAGGCGGGGATCCTTGTTTCACAAGTGAAGGGCGCGCAGGCCCCAACAGGATCGTCGCAACTTGCGTCAGTTTTATCAGAACCGGTGAGCGCAATCGTTGAAGAGATGTTGCGGGAGTCAGACAATGACGTAGCCGAAGTCCTAGCGCACTTGGTCGGTAAAAAAACTGTCGGTGAAGGTAGCTTCGCTGGTGGCGCTCGCGCAACCAAGTTGGTCTTGCGTCAAAACGGTATTTCGAGCCTGAATCTGAATTTATTTGATGGCAGTGGGCTTTCGCGCCGAAACAAAATAACGAGTACAACTGTTGCACAGGTACTCACCGAGATGGTCCGAGGCGACAAACCACAATGGGCTGCGATTGCAACGGGCCTTCCCGTTGCAGGGCGTACGGGGACACTCGACACGCGTTTTGACACGAAAAAAACTAAAGCAGGTGCCGGTGTTGTTCGGGCAAAGACGGGCTCACTCACCGGAGTCTCGGCCTTAGCGGGAACCGTGCTGGACAAAAGCGGACGGCTCCTTGTTTTTGTCATGATGGGCAACAAGGTTGGATCACTGTCCAGTGCTCGCTATTCAATGGATTTGATTGCCGCCAAACTAGCTAAATGCGGATGCTCGTGACAACGATCCCGTACCCGGACTTGATTCGTCGGGCATCACGGCGGACCATGCCAATGGGTCCCATGGTGAGCGCCGAGCATGCGGCCCAGGCTGTTGCTTCGCTTCGCGAACTTGCACAGGTGGCAACGCGTGAGATTACGGCCGTGTCATTGCTTGAAGCTCCGGTAACCCACGAAACCGTTGTCGTTGATCGGGCGGGCTGGGTGCAATCGAATCTGAACGCTTTGGGTGTGATCGCCGAAATCGCAATGGAAGAAGGCGAAGACGGTAACCCATTGGCTGACCGAGCTGGCGCGATCCAGACCGGGCTTGCATTGGGTTGGGCATCGGGAAAAGTTTTGGGTCAATACGAAGCATTGGTTAATCCAGGGCGCTTACTCCTCGTTGCACCAAATATCACTCAAGTTGCCCAGTCTCTTAATGTTGACGAACGCGACTTTCAACTTTGGGTGTGCTTACATGAAGAAACCCACCGGCTCCAATTTGGTGCAGTTTCATGGATGCAGGAATACTTTATTGGGCTGATCAAGGAGATGATTGGCGCGGAGAAACTTCCTGGAGGCGCGTACCCGTGGCGAATCATTCAAGTTATTTATTCACTTATTCGCGACGACGGCTCGAGTTTGATTGAGCTTGTTCAAAGTGAAGATCAAGTGCGAATCTACCGAAAGATTGTTGCGTTATTGACTTTGCTGGAAGGCCATGCCGATTTTGTCATGGATCAAGGTGGACCCGATCTTGTTCCCACTGTCGCTGAGATTCGACGTAAATTTGAAGTTCGGCGTGACTCCAATAAAAAATTAGCGTCGCGGTTACTGGGCATGGATGAAAAACTTATGCAGTACCGAAAAGGTGAAGCATTTGTCAGCAATTGCGTAGCCGACATGGGAATTGCGGACTTCAATGTCGTGTGGGCCGCGCCGACGAATTTGCCGAGCATGTCTGAAATTGAAAACCCGGCGACTTGGCGTAAGCGGATCCTTAAACACCATGAGTAAGCCGGCATCCCACACAGTGGTTGCCCTGCGCAACAGTGTTAAGGCATGCTTGGAGCCCAGTAGCGAGTCGGTAGTAGTAGGGCTATCCGGTGGTCCGGACTCTCTCGTGCTCACCGCGATTGCTGCTTGGGTTGGCGAGCGGTCAGGTTTTAAAGTTCATGCAGTCGTTATCGACCACGGCCTTCAAGTTGGTTCGCGCGAGATTGCAAGCAATGCGGCTACCGCCGCCACCATTTTGGGTGCTACCTCGATTGAGATTATGAGCGTTGAAGTGGGAACAGGCGGTGGCATGGAAATGGCAGCTCGGACTGCGCGACGTGCCGCACTGCTTGATGCAGCTAATGGTCGCCCAATTCTGCTCGGTCACACAGCCAGTGACCAGGCCGAAACGGTGTTACTGCGCCTACTTCGTGGCTCGGGTGCGCACAGTCTGTCGGCAATGTCTGCGTGTACGAATACATGGCACCGCCCATTTCTGGCGCATCCTCGAAGCGATATTGGAATAGCGGTGCAGGAGCTTTTGGCTCCAGTGGGGATTACACCTTGGCAGGACCCCCACAATTTTGATGAAGGTTTTTCGCGAGTCAAAATGCGCAAGCATCTCAATACATTGAGTGAAGAATTCGGCCCCTCAATTGTCGCTGGGTTGGTACGCACGGCGGACATGCTGCGGGCTGACGACCAAGCACTTGACCAGATTACGACTGCACACTTTGAATCCGTCAATTGTTCAGAGGTTGAGGCAAGCGTGAGCATCGCGGAATTAGAAATCGTGCCGGCTGCAATTCGTACTCGACTGATCAAGCTGTGCTTTGACCAATTGACGGCAGGAAACCGGGAAAACTCGCCGCTTACCCACCAGCATGTAATGAGTGTTGAAGCACTTGTCTCACGCTGGGCAGGCCAAGGCGAGATCGCTTTGCCATTGGGTGTGAACGCGAAGAGGGAATATGGAAGGCTAACACTTAGGCGGGGAAACTAAAGGAGCAATGCGTGGACTCAGGGCACATTGAAGGGCAGCTGGATCATGTACTGCTCACCGAAGAGCAAATACATGTTCGGATCGCCGAATTAGCGAATCAAATTGCTGCCGACTACCCCACGGATGCGGACCTGCTGCTTGTTGGTGTCCTCAAAGGTGCGGTAATGGTGATGGCTGACCTCGCGCGTGCACTCCCTCGCCAGGCGCATATGGACTGGATGGCCGTTTCCTCGTATGGTTCGGGAACCACTTCAAGCGGTGTTGTTCGGATCCTGAAAGACCTTGATACTGATATTGCTGGGCGCAATGTTCTGGTAGTTGAAGACATTCTTGACTCTGGTCTCACTCTCAGTTGGTTGCTAAAGAATCTCGGTTCGCGAAAGCCGAAGTCAATTGAAGTGTTCACCTTGCTGCGTAAACCTGAAGGCATGAAGATGAAAGTTGATGCAAAATACGTTGGCTTTGACATCCCCAACGAATTTGTGGTCGGCTACGGATTGGACTACAACCAGAACTACCGCAATCTTCGATCAATCGGCACTCTAGCGCCACATGTCTACGAATCCTGAGCCCGAACGTTCCCTGAGTTTCACCACGCCCAGCTTGAGGAAGACAATGCATTAGCCGAAGCAGCACCCCGATTTATTTGGTGGGGCGTGATCAAGTCGATAACGGCAATGAGCTCAACAACCTCGACGTGATCGGGTGGGCGAAGGAAACGTTGGTCTTACTCAACTAGTTATGGCCGCTAGTTAATGATCGGTTGAACTTCCCCACTCCGACGAAGAAACCTACCGGCTGGCACACCTACAGTGTCGGTCGACGCACACGTCTTTTCGACACCCAACGCACACCCTTCGACCCACTCATCACCTACCGCGATGGCCTGAACCCTACCGCAAGCGCACGGGAAATAGGCCGCATCGAGCAACAGCTCACCCTTCACCCCGCGCAGATACCCCGCACCCTCGAAGCTGCAGAACTCGCGAAACAGCCAAACCCACATACCGGAATAAGAACAGCAAGGTGACCACTGGAATCCAAGCATTTCGCGAGCATATTTAAGTGAAGGACCTCGGTTCTACCGTGCGCCACGTGGCGGATGGCTGTGCCCCTCGCCTGTCAGACTCCGCCACTAGGCTTGGAGGGCTAGGGAAGGTGGGGTGCTATGGAACACGAGTTGATCGAGTTGCTGCGCGATCGGCACCCCGCGTGGCGCCTGCTCCGCGCGGGCAACGCAGCGCTCATCCTGTCGTTTATTGGCGGCCACTTCGTCGAGGACAATAATGGCGCCACCGCGTCATCAATCCTGATCGCTGCCCTAGATGACAAGCTCTACTCACTCAACAACGACCCCGACCATCCAAAGCACCCCAAGGCGCCCGCCGACTACCTCGACGACTGGGCCGCCGACGGCACCGGGTGGCTCCGACGCTTCTACCCACTTGGCTCCGACGAAATCAACTACGACGCGACGCCCGCGTTCGCGAAGGCGTATGCGTGGGTGACTGGCCTCCAGGTCAGGTCTTTCGTCGGCACTGAGTCTCGCCTTCAGACAGTCTTCGACCTGCTGCGCCAGATCGTCCACGGCGCAGAGACTGACCCGGCCGCCCGGTTGGCCGAGCTGCATCGACGCCGAGCGGAGATCGATCGGGAGATCGATGCGGTAACCGCTGGCCGGATCGATGTCCTCGACCCCTCGGCACTTCGAGATCGCTACCAGCAGCTCGCCGGGACCGCGCGCGAACTGCTCACCGACTTCCGCGAGGTTGAGGAGAACTTACGCGCCCTCGACCGCGCGACCCGGGAGCAAATCGCGTCCTGGGCAGGGAGCAAAGGTGAACTGCTCGCCGAGCTCGTCGGAAGTCGCTCGAGCATCACTAACTCCGATCAGGGCCAAAGCTTCCAGGCTTTTTATGACCTCCTACTCTCCGAGGCTCGGCAGGTGGAACTTGTCGACCTCCTAGCCCGCGTTCAGGGCATGGAATCCATCGAGATCGACCCGCGTCTGAGAAACGTGCATCGCGACTGGTCCGACGCAGCGGAGCGCACCCAGCAGACCGTACGGCAGATCTCAGAGCAGCTCCGTCGCTTCCTCGACGACCAGGTCTGGCTCGAGAACCGGCGCGTCCTCGAACTGGTTCGGGCCATCGAGGCGGCGGCCCTCTCCTGCCGCGAGGAGCCCCCCGAACTCGGTATCGCGGTGGACGAACCCGGGATCCGCATCGCGCTGCCATTCGAACGACCGTTGTTCGACGCACGCCCGGCGGCCCAAGTGGACAGCCTCCTGGATCCGGACGCCGATGACGAGGTCGACGTCGCTGCGCTGTTCAACCAGACGTTCATCGATAGTGCGGCCCTCGCAGCAAACATTCGGACAATCGTCCCCCAGCGCAGTTCCGCACTGCTGAGCGACATCGTCGACCTCTACCCGATCACGCAGGGAGCAGCCGAAATAGTCGCCTACCTGGCTCTCGGCGATGGCGATATCGAAGTTGCCATGGATGAGAGCGACGACATGGTCATCGACTACAGCGACGGCGAGGTGTGGCACCGTGCACGATTGCCGAGAGTGACGGTGACCCGTCAATGAGGACCGCAGAGGATCACGCCGTTGCTTCGGCGATCATTCGGCTGATGCGCGGCGTGGTCTACCGGGAGTCCGACGAGGGCTCCTGGACGGCACTCGACCGCCAAGGCCCAGCCATCCGTGACCACTTTGACGCGATCGGCGTCGAAGTCGTCGTAGACGACTCCGAGGGCTACGCCTACTTGCGCTCGCAGGACGAAGTCGAAGAGCTCCCCCTCCCCCGTTTAATAATGCGCCGCAGCCTTACCTACAACGTCAGTTTGCTGCTGGTTTTGCTCCGCAAACGACTGGTCGAGTTCGAGACCTCGGGCAGTGAAGGGAAGCTCGTTCTCAACCGGGATCAGTTCGTAGACCAACTCCGCCTGTTCCTGATTGAGTCCACGAATGAAGTCCGGATGATCGAGACAATCGACACCACAATTCGCAAGGCCGTCGAGCTGGGATTCCTCCGTCAGTTCCCTGGCCACCCTGAGCATTGGGAGGTCCGTCGCATCCTCAAGGCCTATATCGATGCTCAGACCATGTCCGAGTTCGCGACGAAGCTGGCGGACTATGCCGGTCGGGCCAACGGAGAGCCTGATGAGTGAGCGCCTGTTCTCAAGCGTGGAACTCGGCACGGGGAGCCGTGCCGGATTTCGGCTCCATCACGTCGAAGTGTTCAACTGGGGAACGTTTGACAAGCGGGTCTGGCGTCTAGTGCCGGGTGGCGAAACTGCCTTGCTCACCGGCGACATCGGAACCGGCAAGTCGACCCTCGTCGACGCGGTGACCACACTCCTGCTGCCCGCCCATCGGATCGCCTACAACAGGGCAGCAGGTGCCGACTCCAAGGAACGCACACTGCGCAGCTACGTCGAAGGGCACTTCAAGTCAGAGCGGATTGAGGCAACTGGCGCTTCCCGTGCCGTCGGTCTACGCGGCCACCACAACTATTCCGTCATTCTCGGCGTCTTCGTCAACGAAGGGTATGACGAGACAGTCTCGCTCGCCCAGGTATTCCACCAGAAAGAGCGAGCCGGGCAGCCCGACCGGTTCTTCGTTACTGCCGACAAGGTCCTATCGATCGAGGATGACTTCACCGCATTCGGAGCCGATCTCATAGATCTTCGCAAGCGGTTGCGGGCCGGAGGCGCGGAGATTCACAGCGGCTTCCCCGACTACGCACGGACCATGCGGCGAGGGTTGGGGATCAAGTCCGACCAGGCCATGGAGCTGTTCCACCAGACCGTGTCGATGAAGTCGGTCGGCAATCTCAACGACTTCGTCCGCAGCCACATGCTGGAGCCCGTTGACGCCTCGGAGAAGGTCAAGGGGATCGTCGCGCACTTCGAAGACCTCACCAAAGCCCACGACGCGGTCAAGCGGGCACGTGATCAACTCGAGGCGCTTGCACCGTTGCTGAGCACGGCCGCCAAGTACGACGATGCGCTCGCACGCCGCACGGAAACCCAGAGACTCCGGGACGCCGCACGCCTGTTCATCGCCGAGCTACGGATCGAACTCCTCAGTGCGGAAATGGCCCGCTACGAGGCAGACAGAGCGCAACGTGCCCACGAGGCCAAGGACGCCGAGAGCCACCGAGTCCAGCTCGGGCAGGATCGCGATGCACTTCTTCAGGATCGTGCACGGGCCGGAGGCGATCGGATCAGCCAGCTCGAGCTCACGGCCTCCACAGCACACGAGCAGGCCCAGCAGCGCCTCGCGAGGCGGCAAGACTTCGACGAACGCGTCCGGCATGCAGAATTGGACTCGGTCGTCGATGCTGCGTCGTTTACCACCCTCGCGCCCCGGCTCGCCATTGCCCGAGGTGCACTGGCGGTCCGGGAGCAGGACCTCAAGGGCCAAGTCGCGACCCACATCGGCGAACTGAACGACCTCAAGCGGGACAGCGAAGCGACCCGAGCCGAGCTGGCCAGTCTGGCGGGGCGAACCAGCAACGTGCCCAGTAGCCAACTTGAGATCCGCGCCCTGATCTGCGCCGCTCTGGGAGTCGAGGAGGACAAACTGCCCTTCGCCGGCGAGTTGCTCGATGTCACAGACGAGTTCCAAGCGTGGCGAGGAGCCGCTGAACGCGTTCTGCGTGGGTTCGCGCTGTCCCTCCTCGTGCCCCAGGAGCACTACGAGAGCGTGGCCGGTTGGGTCAATGAGCGAAGGCTCACCCATCGGCGCAGCGACGGCAAGACTTTCGGCGTGCGGCTGGTGTACGAACGGGTTTCCGATCGTCGAGTTGCGCTGAGATCCCCAGCCTCCAGCAGGGGACTGATCCTCGCCGACTGCCTTGACGTGAAGGCCGGGCCATTCGAGACGTACCTGAGCAACGAACTGATACGGCGCGCGGATCATCGTTGCGCCCAGAGCCTTGCGGAGTTCCAGGCCGAGCAACGTGCCGTCACCATGGAAGGGCAGGTCCGTTCGGGCGAACGCCATGAGAAGGACGACCGGTCACCGGTCGACGATCCGCGCAACTGGGTCCTCGGCTGGATGAACGAGCGCAAGGTGGCTGCACTCACCGAGCAACTCCTCGAACAGCAGCGTCAGTGGACCCTCGCGCAGAAGCAGCACGACAGTGCCGAGGACGAGCGGTCTCGGATCAGCTCACGGCTCACCGCGCTGGCCAACCTCGAGGTCTATCTGTCCTGGACCGAGCTCGACTACGAAGAGGCGACGGCGCGCGCTGTGAAGGCCGAGGCCGAGAAGGCCCGGCTCCTCGCGGGCTCCTCGGCACTGGCGGAGCTCGAGGGCCGTCTTGCGGAGGTTGACGAGGCGATCGACGAGATCACCGGTCGGCTCAAGGACCTCAATGGTGTCATCGGTGTGCTGGCCGAGCGCGCCGAGCGAAGCAGCAAGGTGCGCGACGCTGACATGGCCCTCGTGGAGTCGAGCGCTGAGTCCGACGTGGTGGCCGCCCGGATGTCTTACCCTGCGCTCCGGGATCGGCTCGGCGCAGACCTTCCGAGCAGTGCCGACGACTGCCAAGGAACAGTGGAATTACTGACCTCGGATCTGCAGGGGATGATCGATCGCCTCAGTCGAGAGCTCGGTGGATTCGTTCAGAGCCTGTTCCAGTACATGATCGAGGTTCGTCGACTGTGGCCGGCGGCCACCACCGACATCGATGTCAGCGTCGAGGCACTGCCCGAGTTCCGAGCCTTCCACGACCGTGTCGCCCAGGATGACTTGCCGCGATTCGAGGCAGACTTCAAGGACCAACTCAACACCAACACGATTCGCGAGTTGGCTGGGTTCAATAACTGGCTGAACCGCCAGGCGGAGGAGATCCAAGCGCGCGTCGACCGGATCAACGACGCCATGGGTGCTATCGACTACAGCCCCGGCCGCTACATCCGTCTTGAGAAGGAGCGCACCGTCAATCAGGAGGTGCAGTCGTTCCGACAGGAACTTCGCAATGCCACCAACGACGCGCTTGCGCCCGAGGACGATCACTACTCCGAGCAGCGCTTCCTGGAGGTCCAGCGGATCATCCAACGGTTTCGAGGTCGTGACGGACATTCCGAAGTGGACAAAGCGTGGACCCGTCGGGTCACCGATGTCCGCAACTGGTTCACTTTCTCTGCTTCTGAGCGGGACCGCGGGACCGAGGAGGAGTGGGAGCACTACCGTGACTCGGACGGAAAGTCAGGCGGCCAGAAGGAGAAGCTCGCCTACACGATGCTGGCGGCCTCACTTGCCTACCAGTTCGGGTTGGCATGGGGCGTCGACAAGTCCCGCGACTTCCGGTTCGCCGTCATCGACGAGGCGTTCGGGCGCGGTTCGGATGCGTCCACTCGCTATGCGCTCGAGCTGTTCGCCAAACTCGGCTTGCAGTTGCTGATCGTGACCCCGCTGCAGAAGGTCCACGTGATCGAGCCCTACGTGCGGGCGATTGGCTTCGTCGATAACCCTTCCGGGAACTACTCCCGCCTGCAGACTCTCACCATCGAGGAGTTCCACGACATGCGTGCCGCCCACTCATGAACTGGACGACTGTCGGCGCGATCAAAGATAGGGTGCGACGACGTTGGGACGATGGGAGCCTGCTTCGCGCGTACGCCGCAAAAGAATCCTTTCCTCGGATCGACGTCTCTTTGCGAGGTCCGCGCGCCTCCGAGATCGGCGAGCGGTTCGCGCAGGCACAGGACTGGGCGTTGGCACTCGAGGCGGGCAGCCACAAGGGCACGCGTTACACACTGGAGTTCACTACGGTCGGTGGCCGATTGATCGGGCGCAATAGCTTGCCCAGCCGAGCCATCGTCGACGCCTACGAGCAAGCATGGGCGCTGCTTGGCGTTGCAGCCGAGGTCGCCGCCTTCGACCGAATCCTGACCGTCTCAGCCGACGAGCCGGTCATTAGGACGTGGGTTGGAGATCATCCCCTGAAGCCACTCCCGCTGGCGCAGGAGTGGGGCAAGATCATTGCGGCCTACCTTTGGCTTGACGCGCATCGTGGCTCCGGCAGCTACTTGCGCGAGATCACCGCGCCGGGGGTCGACACGAAGTTCACTGAACGGCACCGAGTGATCCTGGCGCAGTTGCTGGGCGTGCCGACATCGCCGGCCGGCTTCGTCAAGGGTCTGGGGCTTGGACCCAAGCCCGGGTTTGTGCGCCTCCGGCCTGGCGCTGAACTGGGCCTGCTGCCTCCCGTGTCGGAACTGGCGTTGCGCCACGACGAGCTCTCTCAACTCGACCTCCGGATTCGGCGCGCTGTAATTGTCGAGAACGAGATCACCTACCTGAGCGTCCCGGTGCCAAGCGAAGGCATCGTGATCTGGGGCAAGGGTTTCGATGTCGATCGGGCAGGTTCGCTCCCGTGGTTGCGTGACGTGGATGTTATCTATTGGGGCGACCTTGATACCTACGGTTTCGCTATCCTAAACCGGCTCCGGGCGCGGATTCCGCAGACTCGATCAGTGCTCATGGATCGCGAGACGCTGCTGGCCCATCGCGATCGGTGGGTGACTGAGGAATCACCAACGGCCGCCCGACTTGATCGCCTCACCTCAGCCGAGTCGCAGTTGTACTCCGAACTCGTCCAGGATCAGTTCGGCAGCAAAGTCCGACTTGAGCAAGAGGTGATCAACTGGTCGTGGGCTGAGCCACGAATCCGGTAGCAGGCAACCACCGGCACCTGGAACCTATGCCCGGGAGCAAGATCTTGCGGTCAGGCGACCGCCTCCGCCGAGAACTCGACGGTCACCGACGAATCGAACGCGAGGGCGTTGCGCGCCAGGGCAGTGCAAGCCTGCACCTCCATTGTCCATAAACCCCCGGCGTTACAAGGGACGAATGGTCTCTCGTCACTTCCGCGACAGGGTGGGAATGGACTGGAGCACTTCTCGGATGACCAGCGCGCCAGCTGCGTCAATGTCATATCCCTGAGGCCCGGAGGTGATGAAGGGTTCGAGGTCGTGCCGGAACGCAGGAGACCGGAGCTTGTCCTCCAGATTCGCGATCGCAGTTTTCGCCGTGATGGATGGTGAGTGATACGGGCCGAAGGCGCTGAGGAGACCGTGACCGGTGAGTTCGAGTTGTGTGAGCGCGAGCCACATGTCGAAAAGGTCGCGGCCCTTGTTGCGTTCGAACAGCGCACGGATCTTCGTGGCGATGAGCTCGCGCAGAGTGAAGGTCTGAACCATCGCGTTTCCGCTCCACCACGGCGACTCGATACGGTGAGGTAGGTGCACCAGGGGTTCGGCGGGTGAACGCTCACGGGTGTTCACTTCGATCTTGATGCGCAGTGGCAGGCCTTCGGCGGAGTGGGTCTTGAAGAAGACCTTCGGGTGTACGCCGACTCGGGTGCTCACCTGGAAGCCCAGACGCTCGCCCAGGCGGGTGAGCGAGCCGGTGAGTTCGGGGAGATTCCGCCAGGGGTGGCTCGCATGTAGTCGAGGTCCTCGCTGTACCGGCGCGGCGGATCGAGGTGGAGTTTGTGCAGGCAGGTACCGCCTGTTACGCGTCGCGTAACAGTGCCAGGCAGCACGCCCCAGGACCGGTACTCCGGAGGCACCGCCATCCACAAACCGCGGGCCGGGCTGAATACGCGTCCTGACTGCACCATCCGATGCATGCGGGCACGCACCTGACTGTCCGGAACACCGAGTAGCTCAGCAGCCTTGGCCGTGGACACGGCGAATCGCCCATGGGCCAGCAACCCATCAATCGCGTCAGTGGTCGACACACCCACCCGAGTATCTCCTAGTGTCATGCGCCGTAAATTCGCCCAATAAGTTGTATGATGGGGTATGGCGAGATCTGGACGGCCAAGGGCCGAGTTGATATTGACCCAGGACGAGCGCAAGCAGTTGGTGCGGTGGTCGCGGCGTGCAAAGTCGGCGCAGTCGTTGGCGTTGCG
>JBDNFH010000235.1:0-18321 GCA_041689915.1 Candidatus Nanopelagicales bacterium
CGCAACGCCAACGACTGCGCCGACTTTGCACGCCGCGACCACCGCACCAACTGCTTGCGCTCGTCCTGGGTCAATATCAACTCGGCCCTTGGCCGTCCAGATCTCGCCATACCCCATCATACAACTTATTGGGCGAATTTAAGGCGCACGACACTAGCTACTCGCACCAACCAAAGCAATCAGCATTTTTTCAAGTAGTTCGGCTCGGTGGGGCATCGCGCTCGCTGACGCCCACTCGAAGTCTGCATGTGCACCGTCTCCGACGGCTCCCATGCCGTCAATTGTGGGTATCCCCGCCGCGGCGGTCAGATTGCCATCACTTGCGCCACCAACAGCACATTCCATTAAATCTGGGTAACCGAGTTCATGATTGATATTTTTGGCGAGCGTGAAAAGTTCGGCGCTCATTGCTGATTCCATTGCCGGGCGGTCGATCCCACCAATGATGTCAATTGTGACGGGAAGCGTTGAACTGAAACCACGGACAGCTTGGTCAACGCGCTCCTGTTCTGTTCGATTCCAGGCGCGAACATCAACGTGGACTTCGGCGAGATTGGGAACGGTATTAGTTGTAGTTCCAGATTTGCTTACGGTTGGAGTAACCGATGTTTCATGTTCTTTGCTTCCCCAATGCCCTGTTGCCAAGATAAACTCGGCTGCAGCCATGAGTGAATTAACGCCTCGATCGGGATCAAGACCAGCATGTGATGCAACACCGTGGAACCGCAGAAAATAATTGGATGTACCTTTCCGTCTGGTCTTAAGTGCACCACTGAGTGAAGGCTCGAGGACGATTACGGCTGTGGCATTTATGATTGAAGCCGCTATGAGTTCTCGCGATGCATGTGATCCGGTTTCTTCATCTGTCGTTAGCAGCATTCCAACTCCGCTTGATTCCGTGATCCCAGATTCTTTGATTGCGGCCCAACCTTGGACAACTCCGCCTTTCATATCAAAAACACCAGGACCGGTGATGTGGTCACCGTTGATCGCAAATGGAATTGTTTCCAAAGTTCCAATTGGCCACACCGTGTCAAGGTGACCGAGCAGCAAGATTTCAGGTTGGTCTGGTCCCCAACGCCAGATAGGTCTTGCGCCGTGTACTTCGATCCTGGCTGCACTGGGTAACCAGTCCTTAGCGAGTTCCTGGGCGCATTCGGTGACGGCGAAGGCCGATTCCAGATCGTTCGTGGGGGATTCACATTCCACGAGTGCTTGAAGTGTGGTCAGCATGGTCGGAAGGTTGAATTGTGCTGCCATGGGATCTCCTCGGGGCTTAACGTGACCGCGGTAGGTACGGTTGATAGATGCATGAGCATATTGCCCCTGGACTTGTTGCCCCGGAACTTATTGCCGAAGCGGCAATCTCGTGGGAAGAGGCATGCTCGCAACGTGGTATTGAAATTCGTTCACTTGAGGCGGCGTCAGAAATTCGCGACGCTGCGGAAATATTTGATTTAGTGTGGCCACCGCTTGGAGGTGGAACGCAGGTGCCGCCGAACTTACTTCGCGCCATTACTCATTCGGGCGGGTACTGCTCTGCTGCCTATATAAACGATGAACCAGTTGCGGCAGCGCTGGCAATAGTTGGCGTGCAGGAAAGCGAAACGGGTTCCCAGATTCATTTACATTCGCATATGGCTGGCGTGATAGAGCCATACCGCAATCGACGAATTGGAACTTTGATCAAGGCTCATCAGCGTTGGTGGGCGCTGTCTCGTGGGATAGAAACAATTGTGTGGACATTTGATCCACTCGTGGCACGCAATGCAAAACTTAATTTGGTGAACCTTGGAGTCAGTGTTCGTGATTATGAAGTCAATTTTTATGGCGCCATGACAGATGCAATCAATGTGGGTGAGGAATCTGATCGGGTCTTTGCTTGGTGGGATCTAACAGGTGAACGGGCTCGAGCAGCCGCCCGTGGTGAGATAGGGGCGATTACCGAACTGGGCGAGAACCAGGTGGTGGTGGAAACTCCGCGGGACATAGTTTCCTTACGCTCAAGTGATCCGGAGGCTGCCCGAGAGTGGCGCTACACAATGCGTGAAAACTTGATGCGAGAGTTTGAAGCTGGGCGTGAAATCATTGGTGTCACCGAAAACGGTGACTACGTGCTGGACTTATTGAGTAGGTGACGTCATGAGTATTTCATTTGTAATTCACAGTCTTGAGATTCCACTAGTTCGTCCATTTCGCACGAGTTTCGGTTCGCAGAGTGTCCGAGACGTCGTGCTGGTCGAAGCGGTGAATGATTCCGGTGTAAGCGGTTGGGGTGAATGCGTCACCATGGCATGGCCCGGTTACAGCGCCGAATACACGCGCGGCGCAATCAATGTTATGCGTGAGTTTTTGATTCCAACACTTGGGCCACTCCTTGATTCGAGCGCACTTGACTCAACGCCAGCGCCGGATTCCGTTCGCTCAGCGTTAGCGGTGATGCAAGGAAACCCAATGGCTAAGTGCGCCGTTGAGACAGCACTACTTGATGTGTGGTTGAAAGAGCGTAACCTCTCCCTCGGTGAATTTCTCGGGGTGGCTCGTGATCGCGTTGATTGCGGAGTGAGTGTGGGGATCCCAAATTCAATTGAAGATTTGATAACCGAAGTGGGCCAATATGTTGACGAGGGCTACCGCCGCATCAAATTAAAAGTCGAACCTGGTTGGGACCTTGGCGCTTTGCGAGCAGTGCGCGACGTGTGGCCGGAGATTCCGTTGCAAGTTGACGCGAATCAGGCGTATCGCCGCAGTGATGCTGAGCATTTAGCAAAGTTTGACGAATTCAATTTGCTTTTAATTGAGCAGCCATTGCCGGAAGATGACCTCCTGGGACATAAATTGATTTCCTCGGTAGTTTCAACTCCAATTTGTTTGGACGAGTCGATCCTGTCGGTTGAATCAGCGGAAAGTGCAATTGAATTTGGCGCCACCACAATTGTCAACATAAAGCCTGGTCGCGTTGGCGGGTTCTTAACTGCACGCGATATTCACGATCTCTGCGTTGAAAAAAATATCCCAGTATGGTGCGGGGGAATGCTTGAAACCGGCGTTGGGCGGGCTGCAAATATTGCACTCGCAGCACTGCCAGGATTTACGCTTCCAGGTGACACGAGTGCGTCCAATCGCTATTACAAGGAAGACGTTACTGAACCATTTGTACTCGACAACGGCCAACTCCAGGTACCAACAGGTCCAGGTATCGGTGTTGAGCCAATTGCTGCAAATCTCGCAGCTTTGTCAACTGCGACAGAGCGGATTGAACTTTAGTTGTTGAATTCATTCATTTGAGCTGGCGCGATTCCGCTGATTCGCGAGATGGCAAAAGTTCGTACGTTGGCACTGCCGTGATCAAATGCCGTCATGGTTCCGTCCCCCATACGGATCGGTTCAACAATTTGAGTGCTGGTGCTGCCATCGGCTTCGGCGTACCCGATCCACACTCCGGTGTGGTGCTCTTGGGCACTTTTGAGCAGAGCAATGAGAGCAGATGTATTGAGTGTGAATACCTCTGCTGGTTCAGACAGGTTTGCCTCGGTGACCTCGCCCTTAAGTAGAGCGCTAGCAATCCGTTGGGCTTCACGTTCGGTAATGCGACGAGAGTGGCGACCGAGGCGTGCGGTGGTTGCGGCCCTCGGCTTTATTTCGAAATCGTCAAGTTCGACTTCCGTCGCGTTTTCGATCAAGTAGGTCAAGGGTTGGGGGATTGTTCCTTTTGCCCACTGCCCAAAAAACTCCGTGAAGTCCTGTGACTTCCAACCCGCTTGCATCCCACGGTCAATCGTGTCGGCGCTAAACCGGTACACACTCGCGGCTCCGCGACTTTCAATGTCTGCGATCGCGTGAAGTTTTTCTCCAACCTCCAGCGGAAGTGGTCCCGCCGCAATGACGGTCAAGTCCCCTTGAATCAGGAATTCAGATACTTCGGAGGGGAGTTTGAGAGTTGAGCCAGCCGCCGGAGCATTGTCCGCCGTGATCCCAATACCGGCTTCACACAGAATTTCACCGTGCGCAACCCCAACCCACTCCGCTTCACGCAGGGTGACCTTGGCGACTTCTTCGCGGCGAGATCCCCGTCGCCGTGGGTAGAAGTGATCAAGTGCTTTTACAAAAAGTTTCCAGTTCTTGGTAGCAGGAGAATCTGTATTTTCATTCCACCATCGGAGTGTGAGTAGTGTCTGCCAACGCATAACACCCACGGTGGGAGACTCACCCGTTCCCGAAAGCGGCTTATTGCCCTCACTCCCCATTAGGGGTAGGTCAAGCCAGGCCTGAGTGAGTGCAACCCATTGAGACTCTTTTGATTTATTCCGCCAGGTTTCATACTTTGTCGTGACGTCCCATTGCAATGAAGTCGTTAAAGCTATGAGTCCAGCGTGATACAAAACCTCAATGAGCAGGCAAGCCTCGTTGAGGGGGATTGAGAGAAACTTTGCGAGTTGATCAACATCTTTTGTCGCGATCCCGCCAGAACGAAGTGCAGTCAGGGGAGCGGTTCGGAAAATGTAGAGAGCATCATGTGCCAACGACATAAACGTGTGGGCGGCAAGACCGGACTGCATTTGCAAATCCTGTTTCGGGGTGGTGCCGTCCGACTCGGGCAGAACGGGAACAACGAGAGCGTCTGAATAGCCCTCGGTGAGGGTGTCTCGAACAGATGTGACCGCGCTAAGTGAGTCGGGCAAGCCCCACACCAGACCCAATTTGAGCAGTACTTCGATTTCTGCATCAAGACTTACAGCCACAAGTGGATCTACAGACTCAGAAAGTGCGTCGCTGCTCATGGAGTTCTCGCGAAGTGTAAAAAGAACATGTAATTGGGGTGCGGACAAAATGTCGAGAGCGCGACTGACGGAAGGTGGTGCCGTTGCGCGTCGTGCCAAACTCGAAATATCTGCCGGCGCTGGGTGAGCTAGATCAGGACGACCCAAGAAAAGTTCAATAAGTTTAACTTCACTGCGGCTGCGTAATGAATCTGCGAGGCTCCGTGGACGACTAGTGCTCATGCGCGTGCCGCTCCCATTTTGATTACCCGCTGGGCTCGCGCGACTTTGGCGCTTTCTAAGGTTGCGGGCATCCTCCTAGCCTAGGGCCTCGTGGCTAGACCACCAGATCCGGAACCGAACCTGGCTTGCGCTAACCTTGAGGACACTCCCAAAGGGGGTGGCAATCGCATACGGGTTTAAACTGACGAGTTTAGACCTACAAGTTGGTTGCACATTATGGAGAGAGTGGGGCGAGCCGTGCCTACAGGAACAGTTAAATGGTACGACGCTGAAAAAGGCTTCGGCTTTATTTCAAGCGATGAAGGCGAAGACGTCTTTGTTCACGTCTCAACCCTCCCTCATGGTGTTACTGCATTAAAGCCCGGTACCAAGCTCGATTTCGGAATTGTTGACGGACGTCGCGGTAAGCAGGCACTCTCGGTAGCTGTTCTCAGTGAACCCGCATCGGTTGTTAAGGGTCACCGCAAGAAGGCCGACGACATGGCAATCATCTTGGAAGACGTGATTAAGTTGCTCGACGGTGTGAGCAATCAGTTACGTCGAGGCAAGTATCCAACTGATGCAACGGCGCAAAAGACCGCTCTCGTTTTGCGTGCTGTCGCTGACGATCTAGATATTTAATCTAGACATTCAACACGAGCTTTCCTTGCACGTCGCCGAGCAGCATTGCCTCAAAGGCGACTCGAGCTTCCCCAATTGGCATAACTCGGTCGATTACTGGTTTTGTTCCACTGCGATCAAGTAGTTCAAGTAATTCCACGAAGTCACTGCGTGAGCCCATCGTCGAACCGTTGATTGATAGCTGCAGGAAGAACACGCGGTTGAGGTCTGCCGGTGGCATGGCACCACTTGTTGCCCCTGAGACAACAATTGTTCCGCCGGGGCGCAGGGAGCGAAGTGAATGTCCCCAAGTGGCTTCTCCGACAGTCTCAATTACGGCATCCACTTTGCCGGGCAGTTTTGCATTTGATTCAAATACAAGTTCTGCTCCAAGCGACATTGCAGTAGCCCGCTTTGTCTCATCGCGTGAAGTCGCCCACACATGTAGCCCGAGTGCTTTGGCCAAAACAATTGCTGCGGTTGCGACACCTCCGCCAGCACCTTGAATGAGAACTGTGTCTCCTGCCGTTGTATTGGAGCGCTTTGCCAGCATGCGGTAGGCGGTTAAGTAGGCCGTTGGTAGGCAGGCAGCTTCTTCAAAACTTAATGACGCGGGCTTGTCCAAGAGATTCTGCGCGGGAACACGAACGCGTTGCGCCAACGTTCCCGGGTAAAGCTCGCTGAGAAGTGAACGGCGCGTGTCGAGTGTTTCGTCAAAGACTTTGTCACCCACAGTTTGAGTTTCACCAATGACTGCGTGAACAACGACTTCTCGTCCGTCGTCGGTTATTCCGGCTGCGTCACTCCCTAAGATCATGGGTACGCGATCGGCCTTGAGTGCTTGACCTTTAAGTGACCAAATATCGTGGTGATTCAAACTCGCACTTTTCACATTTACCGTAACCCAGTCCGGTGGAGTCTGCGGTTCAGGTATTTCGCCAACACTTAATGCATCAAGTGGGTTCTCTGGGTTAACCGAATTTGCATAAGCTGCAAACATACATGCTCCTTAGCTTGCCTGATCTAATGTGAATACCCAGGTGACACGCGCACCAAGGCCACTACTGGCAACAATTTGCCGCAGGATTCCTTCAGCAGGGATCTCTTGGGTTTCCGGGAAAGTGAAGCGGTAGTCGTTACGAGTGATCCCGGTCATGGCCGTGACATTACCCGCTGTTCCCTACCTTGCGCCGCATGGGAGAGAATCGGGGTGTGAGCACGCAACTGTCAGCCCGAGCCCTTGCCTCGCAGGTACCAGATCTCAAAGCAGACCCCACGTTGGCAGAAGCAATGGAACAGGCGAGGGCTGCGGCAATTCTTGAGGCGGGAAATTCAGCATTCATTGGCGAGCACCTGGGATTGATCATGGAAGCCGAGAATTTGGGAACCCACCTCTTCGGTTGCACCAACCAGGCCTATCTCGGTTGGCAGTGGGCGGTAACCCTCGCAATCACGCCACAGAGCAAGTCCACGGTCACGGACGTTGTTCTCCTGCCGGGACCTGATTCACTTCTTGCACCGCCCTGGCTTCCCTGGAGTGAGCGCATTCAACCCGGTGACCTCAGCCCCGGTGACGTGCTCCCGGTCAATACAAATGACGAGCGCCTTACAGCGGGCTTCGCGGAGTTTTTTGCAACGGACACAGACGAAGACTTCGAGTATGTTGAGGAATACCGGGGCATCATGTCCGGTTGGGAATTGGGACTTGGGCGGGTTCGCGTGCTTTCCGTTGTGGGTCGCGAACAAGCCGCTGACCGTTGGAGTGCCAGCGAATTCGGACCCATCACTGAAATGGCTCGACTGGCCCCGGCAACCTGTAGTAGTTGCGGTTTCCAAAATTCTTTGGCCGGTCCACTCGGTCAGGCATTTGCGGTGTGCACCAATGCACTCTCACCGGCTGACGGCCGCGTTGTGGCATTGAGTTTCGGCTGTGGTGCGCACTCCGGCACGGTTGACCCAGGCTTCACTCCGGTTGAGCGCACCGGCTCAGCAAGTATCGAGTAAAACTAAATTCCCAGTTTGCGCGCGCGTCGGTGCAAAAATACTAAACCGACTACCCCGCTCAGGCTTGCGAATAGCCCGGCACCGAACCACCACACTTCACCACTTCCCAAATCACTCGGTGAGATTGGTCCAATGAATCCGGTGATCACCGTTGCAAGAATTGCAATTGCGGTTCCCATTCGAACCGGTGCGATTGCATTGGAGTCTGAATCGGCCATGTTGCAAGGGTAGCCGCAATCAAGGTGGATTGGCATGATTGCTTTAAGGTGGTGACATGACACCCGCATTTCGTAGAATCGTCACCATAGTGGTGTTGGTGTCCCTCATTGGTAGTGTTTTTGTGGCAGCGATCTGGTCAATCTGATTCTCAAGATTCTTGGTTCCGCAATCCTCGCGGTGTTCGTGCTTGCACTTCCAACTTCGGCTCTAGCGGTACCTTCGACTGAAGTGGTGTGTGAATTCACCGATCCCCGTTTGACTGAAATCAGCGGAATGGCGCCTTCGAAACTTCACCCTGGCGTCATGTGGGTCCACAACGATTCCGGTGACGAAGCCAGGCTTTATGCATTACAGCTCTCGGACTGTTCAGTAGTCGGTGAACTCACCTTGCGTGATGTTTCCGCTCGTGATTTCGAAGGGCTGGCCGCCGGCGTAGATGCGCAGGGAAGATCCGTACTTTGGATCGGCGACATTGGGGACAATCGAGATTCGTGGAGTGATGTATCCATCTACCGAATACGGGAGCCAAAAAAGCTTGGCAATAAGAGTGCTCAAGTACAGAGGTACCGGTTTACCTATGAAGACCGGCCGCACAACGCTGAAACAATTTTGGCTGATCCAACGTCTCAACAACTCTGGATTGTTACCAAGCAACTAGCCAGTGGTTCGATTTATGTTTTACCCAGAAAGCTGAAAAAATCCGGGATCAATATTGCAAAGAAGATCGGATCGGTCACGGGCTTGATTACGGATGGAGCGATGAAGCCTGATCGAACTGGATTTGTTCTTCGCGACTATTTTGACGCCCAGTTTTACAGTGCTGACAATAATGACGGTGGGCTTCCTGCTGGCGCACTCATTGAGGAAGTGGAGTTGCCGGCGCAGCCCCAAGGTGAAGCGATCGCGTGGCTACCCGGTGAGAATGCGGTCGTGATTGCTAGTGAAGGAGATAACCGACTTCTACGAGTCCAGGCACCAACGGTCGCTTCACCCAATCCCACTCAAACACCGATGCAAGGAGTAGTCCCTGAGCAATTCCCGCAGAGTCGGTCAATTAGTTATATGGTGCTGATGGGCGTGATTGGAGGTGGCGTCGTTCTGGTGACCGGTTTGATTCGCATGAGGAAAAGACCTGCCAGTAAAGCGACAGGGAGCATCAAGAAGGCAGTGTGAACGCCCATTCCGTCAGCCATGGCGCCGAGTGCGAATGGGCCAATGCCACCGGCCGTCGCCCCCGCTACGGCTGAGAGAGCGGAAGCGCGATCGCTTTGTCCACCGGATGCCATGACCACTCGGCTGATTCCAAGTGGCCAAAAAAGTGCTACGCCTATCCCGCTGATTACGAGCCCGAGAATCATGATCGCGGCAACTGATGAAAGCCACACCACCAGCCATCCACCAAGGGCAATCAAGACGGCCAGGGTCAGGATTCGATCAACTGGGAGGTATTCGGCCAGACGTGAACCGAAAACACGACCAATGAAAATTCCACCCGTGACAGCTGCAACGGATGCGGCCGCAGCACCCGCTTCAAACCCTGCCCGCTCGCGAAGGAGATCGGCGCTCCACAGAGTGAGTGTGAATTCAGTGGTAAGTAGAAGGAAGAGTGTGGCAAGGGCCCACCAAAAGCGGCGAGGGAACGGAACTTTGTTGGCTTCGCGGATATGTTCGTCGATTGGGACACGGAACACGTGCGGACTTTTGCGCATTAACAAAAGGCTGACAACGAAGCCAGCGAATAGGATCCAAAGACCTGTACGCCACCCTAAGAAAATGAACGAGCCGATCCCAATCGCAAGAGGTGCCAGAACACCACCGAGTGCTGCCACGGCATTTGCCTCGGTGACAGCGGCTGGCCCAGCTTGCTTTTGGTAGTCGAAAAGGAACGCGCTCGCGCCGATAATGATTGAGGAACCAAAAATGGACGCGACGAATGCCCCAATGAGAGTGACGGTGGTTCCACCTGGTGCGGTGTAGATCAAGATTCCGATTGTGGCTCCGAATACTGCAATGGTTAGGAATTTTCCGCGGCCTAAAGCCAAAATCAAACGTGCGGCAATGAGCCCGGCGACGATCCCACCCAAGGAAAAAGAGACCGCATGCAGACTCGACATGGTGCGGGACGTCCCTTGTTCATCTCTTATCAACGCTTGCGTTGCGCTGAAGCCATAGATAAACCAGGCATAGGAAGTGATGAGTAGGTAGCCAGCCCAAGTTGGACTATCTCGTTTCGGCCTAGAAGCGATAAGCTTGCTCACGTAAGTTGCGCAATAACAAAATCAATTGAAGCTATCAGTGCTTTCACATCTTGTGGATCAACTGCCGGGAATACTGCGATCCGCAGTTGATTGCGTCCGAGTTTGCGGTAGGGCTCGGTGTCAACAATTCCGTTTGCACGCAGTGCCTTTGTGATTGCCGTTGCATCGATTGAATCATCAACATCAATAGTTGCAACAACGCCAGAACGCAAAGCCGGATCTGAAACAAAGGGGCTGAGCAGGTCATTTGATTCGGCCCATGAATAAAGCATCTCTGAGGATTCCTGGGTCCGGGCTGTGGTCCACGCAAGTCCACCATTGGCGTTGAACCAATCAACCTGTTCGGCCATCATGTAAATGGTCGCGAGTGCTGGCGTGTTGTAGGTCTGCTGCAGCCGTGAGTTGTCGATTGCGGTTACCAGGTCCAGGAAATCAGGAATCCAGCGACCTGATTCTTTGATTTGAGTTGCACGATCAATCGCTGCAGGCGACATAAGCGCGAACCATATTCCACCGTCGGAGCCAAAACTTTTTTGTGGTGCGAAGTAGTAGGTATCAAACTCCTTGGCGTCAACGTTTAATCCGCCTGCGGCCGAAGTAGCATCGATAATCATCAGTGAATCTGCATCAGCTCCGGCGACACGTTTGGGGGTGAACGCAACTCCAGTTGACGTTTCGTTGTGTGGTGTGCAGTAAGCATCGATTCCAGCGACTGCTTCGAATACTGGAGCACTACCGGGATCTGATTTGCGAATATCAGGTTCGCCGAGTTGGGGTGCTTTCTGCGCACCGGATGCAAACTTGGCGCCGAATTCACCAAATGAAAGGAACTGGGCGCGATCACGGATCAAACCAAATGAGGCAATATCCCAAAATGCGGTTGAACCACCATTGCCCAAAATAACTTCGTAGCCTTCGGGGAGATTGAACAGGTGAGCGAGTCCTTCGCGCAAGCGCTGCACTTCCGTGCGAACGGTCGCTTGACGGTGTGAAGTTCCCAGGTACGACCGCCACACTTGAGCCAGAGCATCAGTTTGTTCCTTGCGCACCTTTGAGGGCCCGCTGCCGAATCGTCCATCAGCTGGAATAAGTTCGGATGGGATCACAATGTTGCTCACGTTTTGCTCCTTGGTTGAAGTTTCTCAGATACGTGGAGTTTATTGCGCGCACGCAACGTCGGTCCCAGTGGATTGGAGCGGTCTCAACCGAGAATTTCTAATATGGCGAAAATGCGATATCACTTTTCTGACATATTTCGAATTCTGATCTACTTAATTGGTGGTTGGGGCCCAAACATGGTGAGATCAGGTTATGGAAAAGGTCCCACAGGTTCCCGTTCGTGATCTTCGGATTTCCTATGACCTGGGGGTGTTAACCCAAGACATGCTGGCGACAGACCCAATAGCGCAATTTGGAATCTGGTTTGACCAAGCGCGGGATTCACGAATCCTGGAGCCAAATGCGATGGTGGTCGGGACGGTCGGCCTAGATGAGCAGGGGAATGCCCGTCCTGCTTCTCGAACGGTTCTGCTCAAGGATTTCAGCGGCTCGGGATTTAGCTTCTTCACCAACCTGGAGTCGGCCAAGAGTACAGATATTGCGGCCAATCCCAATGTCACATTGCTCTTTCCCTGGTATGAACTGCACCGGCAAGTGATCATTTCGGGCCGAACCCGACGAGTTCCAAGGGACCTGGTGCAGGAGTACTTCCATTCGCGACCGCGTCAGTCTCAGCTTGGCGCGTGGGCCAGTCGGCAATCGACACGGTTGGAAAGCAGGGAAATGCTGGATGCCCAATTTGCCGAATGCGAAGTACGATTCGCGGGGCTTGAGGTCATTCCGGTGCCGGAGTTTTGGGGCGGCTGGCAGGTTGTTCCGCATCGAATTGAATTCTGGCAGGGACGCGAGTCACGACTACATGACCGATTCGTTTATGAATTGCAGAATGACGCGAGTTGGTACCGCACCCGCTTGAGCCCATGACCATTGAGACCGTAAGCACCGCGTAAGTTTCACCTGTGGCAAGAATTTTCGCCGACCTCACCCCGCTGAAAGTCAGCGCACCGTATCGCCGGATTTGGCTTGCCCTTGGCGTGAGCAATATTGGCCAGCAGATGGCCAGTGTTGCCGTTGGTCTTCAAATTTGGGAGCTCACAAATTCATCACTGATGGTTGGTTTGGTCGGACTGGCTCAATTAATTCCATTAGTGGGCTTTGGGCTCTATGGGGGATCGCTCTCAGACACTTTTGATCGCCGCACTGTCGGACTAATTACCGCAGTTGGCATGTGGTCGACGTCTATATTGCTATTGACCCAAGCATTCATGGATTTCGAGTCAGTTGGTTTTCTCTATTTGGTCGTGGCAATTCAATCTGCATTCTTTGCGGTGGGTAATCCAGCGCGTCACGCAATTATTCCGAGAATTGTTCCCGTTGAATTGTTACCTGCAGCCAATGCGCTCGGGATCATCACCTGGAATCTTGGATTTACGCTTGGCCCATTGATTGGTGGATTCCTCGTGGCGGCAACGGGGGCGATTACCGCACCGTACCTACTTGACGTAGTCGCTTTCACGGCAGTGATCTACGCTATGTATCGACTTCCGAAACTGCCGTCAACGCAAGAACCTGGCACGAGCCGTGGGTGGAAATCGGTCAAAGAAGGCTTTGAGTTCATGCGGGGCAAGATCAATCTGCAAATGACTTTCTACCAAGACCTGGTTGCCATGGTGTTTGGCATGCCACGAGCACTGTTTCCGGCAATTGCGGCCCTGTGGTTTGGTGGAAGCACAAAAGATATTGCGTTCACACTTGGATTGTTGAGTGCGGCTCCCGCGTTGGGTGGACTGATTTCAGGGGTCTTCTCAGGGCCGCTGGGACGGGTGCGCTGGCAAGGCCGGGCAATTGTGGGCTCAATCATTGTGTGGGGCATTTCGATTACGGCGTTTGGGTTCTCGCGGACATTAATAATTTCGCTGGTATTCCTCGCGATTGCGGGGGCCGCGGACAATGTTTCCGCAATCTTCCGCATGACCATTCTGCAGGCGGCAACACCGGATCAGTTCCGAGGACGGTTACAAGGTGTTCACACGGTCGTTGTTGCCGGTGGCCCACGTCTAGGTGATGTTGAAGCAGGAGTGGTGGCTTCCTTAGGCGGAGAAGCGCTGTCGGTGATTAGTGGCGGCCTGGTGTGTATTGGACTTTCCGTTGGACTAGCCGCCAAATTCAGAGGTTTTTTGCGCTACGACGCGCAACACCCAATTCCGTAGTTTTCGCTTATTCGCTGAGTCGTAAAGCAATGAGTTCATCGGTAGTAATGCCTTGATTTTTCGCCTCAGACTTCAATTTCTTGCGAAGTGACTTTGGAATAACTATGGACACTTCCACTAGTTTTTCCTTGCGTGGTTGCTTAACCGAATCACTGACATTCCCAAAGTCTGCTACGTCTTGACCCATTTGTTTAGGTTCGGGACCCCTACTTTCGGCGACCGGGTGAACGGTTGAGTCAACCGACTTGCGTAATGCAGGCCTTGGGGTTGAATTGAATTTTATTTTAGCCATGACTAGCCCCACAACCTTTTCCTTGTTGACATCATTGTAATTACTTGATCAAAAACTTTGGCAAGTTCACGCCCCGCGGGTGAGTCCCACGCGTGGATCGGCATTCCAGCGGACTCGGCTTGGGTGATTGCGTTTCGCTCGGGCACTTCAACCTCCAGAACAAGCGGCCCAAAAGCTTCTCGCAATTCGGCAGTGCGATTACGGTGCTCGGCCACGGTTGGGCGAACCCGATTGAGCAGAATGCGGGCGGGATTGAGCATCGGGTTAGACGCGAGTCTGATTACATCAACCGCTTCAACCGCTTGTTCGGCGCCGGCTAAAGCGAAGTAGGCCGGTTCGGTCACAACGAGTGCATCGGTTGCCGCGTGCAGGGCATTGCGGGCCATCTCACCAAGTGAAGGTGGGCAGTCAATCAGCACCAGGTCGTATTGACGGGGGAGATTCCCCAACGCGATGCGAAGCCGCTGGGAGGAAAGTGGGCCTTCAATGGTGTTGCGGTGCTCAAGGGATCGATCGGCGCTTAGCACTTGAACTCGATTACCCCAAGCCGAGTCAACTATTGCATCAGCAGCGATTCCGGGCCTTGGGTCAGCCAAGATGTCATTCATGGTGAACTCGGGGTTGGTCACTCCAAGACCCATGGTCGCGTTGCCTTGCGGGTCAAGATCAATAACAAGAACTCGTTCACCGCGTTGCCAGGCGGCACTTGCTAGTCCCAAAGCGACGGTGGTTTTGCCAACCCCGCCCTTCATGGAGAGCACGGCCAGGGTTTGCATGGACCTAAGCCTAGGAGTTCTCAGAGTTTTCTTTGGCAGCGGCGTAGTCGGCTAAGGCGACCTCACGCTCCACATTGTGGTCAACTACGGGTCTGGGATAGTTATGTGTGTAGCCATCGGGTGCATCCCATGGTTGGTGGGCGGTTGCCCCAGGTAAGTGCGCGAGTTCAGGGAGGTAGCGCCGGACGTAGTCGCCATTTGGATCAAACTTGATGCCTTGAGTTATGGGGTTAAAGACCCGGTAGAAAGGTGAAGCATCGGTTCCGCAACCTGCGGTCCACTGCCAACCGTGGGTATTGCTGGCAATATCTCCATCACGCAACCACTGCATAAACCACGGCGCACCGATCTGCCAAGGGATATGCAGGTCTTTAATCAGGAAACTAGCAACAACCATGCGGACCCGATTGTGGATCCAACCTTCGGTCAAGAGTTGTCGCATTCCGGCATCAACGAACGGAAATCCGGTCCGACCTTGCTTCCAAGCTTGAACATGTTCCGCAGCGGTGCTCCCGCTGGCCCAAGGCATGTTGGCATCGAATTTTTTATTGAGTGAGATGTGCGCACTTTGTGGAGTGTTGAAAAGCACGTCGGCATAAAACTCTCGCCAACAAATTTCCTTGCGAAAGACTTCGTCACCTTCTCCGAGCTCAGCGAGCAAGCTACGTGGGTGGATCTCACCGAATTTCACGTGGTGGGAAAGTGAGCTGGTGCCGGCTAAATCTGGTCGGTTGCGGTCCTCTGCGTAATTGGCGAGTGCACCTTTTTTGAAACCATTCCACAACTCCCAAGCGGTTGCCTCGCCGGCAGGGGGAAGGGTGATTCCTGGGATCGCTACCGGTTGTGGGAGGTCTTGAGTTGGTGCGGATTGAAATGTGACGTCTATCGGAATAGATTCCGCTGGTTTGCGCCACCCATGAAGACTCCACGCTCTATAAAACGGTGTGAAAACTCGGTAAGGGGTTTCATCACCTTTGAGTACTCGACTCGGGGCAACCGCGTAGGGCGAGCCGGTGCGAACCAGGTTCGCGTCAATTTTGTTAAGTTCCGTTTCAACTGCGACATCGCGTTTATGTCCGTACGGCCCAAAATCAGCGGCAATGTGAACGGTGCTCGCTGATACTTCTTGGGCAAAATCAGGAACAATTTGAGCGGGTACCCCGGATCGAATAATGAGACGTCCACCGAGTTGCTCATGTAATTTGCTGAGTGAGTCTATGAGGTAGTTCGTGCGAACCGAGCCGGGTTGCGCCCACAGCACTGGGTCGAGAACGAAAAGGGCAAAGACATTGGGGTCAGTCGCTATTGCTTCAAGTAATGCCGGGTTGTCAGTTATTCGCAGATCTCGCCTGAACCACATTACCGAAGCCACGGCGTCAGCCTAAAGGTCTGGCTTTAGCTGCGCTTGACGGCTTTCAGGGCCTCTTGTCAGGCGAACTGAGTCGATCGGGTCTCACACGACTTTCACATTAGGTACGTTGTTCAGGTACGCTACTCGTGTGAGTGAACTCATTGATACCACCGAGATGTATCTGAGGACTATTCTCGAATTAGAAGAAGAAGGTATTCCACCCATGCGGGCTCGGATTGCTGAACGTCTGGGACAAAGTGGTCCAACAGTTTCACAAACTGTCGGACGCATGGAACGCGATGGACTGGTTCACGTTGACCCAGAGCGTCACCTCAAGCTCACCCAAGAAGGCCGCGAGCATGCAACCCAAGTGATGCGCAAGCACCGACTGGCGGAATGCATGTTGGTTGATATTCTCAAAATGCCCTGGGAGGAAGTCCACGCGGAAGCGTGTCGCTGGGAGCACGTAATGAGTGCTGCCGTTGAAATTCGTCTATTGGAGTTGCTCTCACACCCAACGGTGTCGCCATTTGGCAACCCGATTCCAGGGCTTGAGGAAATTGATCCGACCTACGCCAAAGCGAGTGACTCGGATTCCAAAGTGATCAGCATTGTTGAGGTAATTGAAAGTGAGCCACGTCAGGTGACGGTACGACGGCTGGCCGAAACAATTCAACATGACGAAGTAGTCATGGCACGTTTGCGCCGAGTTGGCGCAATGCCGGGTGCTCGCGTTAATGCCTACCGCTCCGACACCGGAGTCTTTATTGGAAGTGCCGGTGAATACACGGAGGTGCCCCTAGATGAAGCAGCACATATTTTCGTCGGTGCATGATCAGCTAAAAACGGAGCGAAGTGGCATGCCTGATTGGCTACGTGGTCCAAGTTTTACGCCAAGTATCTGGTGCAACTGAATTGTGTTCAGGTCAAATCCCATGCGAGATGCGGCCATGTAGAGGCGCCAAACACGCGCAGTGCCAAGCCCTGCCTCGGCGACTGCTTCATCCCAGTGTGCTTCCAAGTTCTCGCCCCAATGCTTAAGGGTTAGTGAGTAATGTTCGCGCAAGTTCTCTTCGTGTCGGATCTCAAAACCGGAGTTATTGAAAGCGTTAATGATCACGCCGGGGGCAGAGAGTTCTCCGTCGGGGAAGACATAGCGGTTGATAAATGACTTGCGGTAATGCGTTGGTTCACTGTCGTCAGGACGGGTAATGGTGTGGTTGAGCATTCGTCCTTCTGGCTTGAGTTTCTTATTGAGAAAGCTGAAATAGGACGGGTAGTTTTCGCGACCAACGTGTTCGGTCAGGCCAATTGAAGAAATTGCATCAAAGTCAGTCTCGGATACATCACGATAGTCACTAAAGCGAATTTGCGCGGAACCTTCGAGGCCAGCTTCTTTGATTGCCTGTTGTCCCCAGAGCGCCTGCTGTTCTGAGAGCGTGACTCCGATTGCTTGCACACCGTAATTCTTGACCGCGTGCAGAACCATGCCGCCCCAACCGCACCCAACGTCGAGCAGTTTCATATCGGGCTTAAGACCAAGTTTGCGTGCGACGAGGTCGAACTTTTCGGCTTGGGCAACTTCGAGGCTTGCATCAAGGGATGGGAACACCGCGCAGGTGTACGCCATGGAAGGGCCGAGGACCCAACGATAGAAACGATTGGACACGTCGTAATGGTGATGAATTGCCTCGGCATCGCGTCGCTTTGAGTGGCGACTGCCATTGAGTACCCGTTCCTGGGTTGGTGGTTTTGGGTGTTTGAGAGCAAACGGTGCGAACTTCTTAGCAAGAGCGGCCTTTTCGCTGAGGGTTAAATGAGTTAGGTCCATTGGGTACAGGCGCGAGAGGGTGGTGTGAGGATCACCGACAATGTCAAGGTCACCGTTGACATAAGCACGCGCAAGACCAAGTTGGCTAGGTGCTGCTGCCAAATACTCGATCGCGCGGGGAGTGTTGATTTCAATAATCGCGTCATGGTCTTGTGGTCCGAATGTAGAACCGTCATAGGCGCGAAAACTCACATTACGTTCGGTTCCAGCGACCAAGCTAAATACGTCAGCTAAATTCACTGTCCTTGTACCACCTTCTCGTAGAGACCGAGGAATCGCCCTTGCGGGTCGTACTTCTTCTTGATTTGCTCGTATTCCTGCCCGCCGTAAATTGACCAAAATTCATCCTGGTTGTAGAACGCCGTTGAGTATAGGGACTTACGTCCGCCCATTTTGGTAACTTCATTCTCAATCTGCCGATTTTTCATACCTTCTTCGGGCTTCTCTCCATTGGTGAGCGGGACGGTTGACCAGAAACCAACGTTGACGTAGAGCTTATTGGGGTCAAATTCGTAGAGTGGCCATCGCGCATTTGGGTTGCGCTGTTTGAGTGGGCAGAGCCAAATAGGTTCAATTCCGATTTCCGCATGAAAGAAGTCGAGAAATTCCGGGAGGCGGTCAACGGGTATCTCAATGTCTTGCACGATAGATTCGCGCGGCGGATTGCGCTTGAGTGCATCAAGTTTTGCTGCGAACCGGTATTTGCGGTTCGCAGCAA
>JBDNFH010000236.1:0-2762 GCA_041689915.1 Candidatus Nanopelagicales bacterium
CGAGGTGGCGTACTAGGCGCCATGGAAACTGGCTATCAGCGCGGGCGAATCCAGGACGAATCCATGCTCTACGAACACAAGAAGCACGACGGCTCACTACCCATTATTGGTGTGAACACCTTTCTCAATCCCCATGACACGGGCGAGGTTCAGACAGTTGAATTAGCACGCGCCAGCGAAGATGAAAAGCGCTCGCAGGTGCAGCGGCTCGCCGCGTTCCACGATAAGCACCGCATCGATGCGGAGCCAGCACTTGCCCGCCTAAAGGAAGCTGCTTCATCGAGAGGTAACACTTTTGCCTCCTTAATGGATGCCGTCCGAGTATGCTCAATGGGACAAATTACCTCGGCCTTTTTCGAGGTCGGCGGCCAATACCGCCGCAATGTCTGAACAACCGGTGCAGCAGCGAAATAGGGGGACCGTGACCATCAGTCGGACACTCGACAGCGATCCGATCGACGAGGCGCGACGCCAGTGGGTCAACCACGGCTGGACCGAGGCTGCGGACGGCATGGCGGCGGTGACCTCGATCGTGCGGGTGCAGCAAATCATGTTGCACCGCATCGACGCGGTCCTGCGACCATTGGAGCTCACCTTCGCGCGATACGAAATCCTCACACTCCTGTCTTTTACCAGACGTGGTTCCCTGCCGATGACGCGGATGGGTGCTCTGCTGCAGGTACACCCCACAAGCGTCACCAGTGCTGTCGACCGGTTGGAGGCACAGGGCTTCGTGCAGCGACTGGCGCACCCAACGGATCGACGTGCAGTATTAGCGTCCATCACCGATGCCGGACGTGAACGTTCTGCGGCCGCGACGACCGCTCTGAACGCAGAAGTATTCGAACAACCCGGAATCACTGCGCAACAGATCGATGCGCTGCTCACCATTTTGCGCACGATGCGCACCAACGCGGGCGACTTCCAAACCCCACCTCCCCCAGAGGCTCACGTCGAATTAATCGCGCTCCCGTTGGGAACGCCACTCACAATGAAGAAAGAGAACATATGATGAATCGTCTTGGTGTCGTCGGTTGCGGCGTTATGGGTGCAGGAATCGCTGAGATCGGAGCCAAGGGCGGTTGCGACGTCATCGTCGTTGACGCTTTTCCCGAGGCACTCGAGAACGCGAAGAAGCGAATGGCGGCATCACTAGCCAAGGCCGAGGCAGCCGGCAAACTCTCCGAAGGAGCGGACACCATCTTGGCCCGCATCCGGTGGACCACCGACATCACAGCGCTCGCCGACCGGGAGATCGTCACCGAAGCAATCCGCGAGACACTTGTTGACAAGGTCGCACTCATCGCCCAACTCGATGCCGTCCTCACCGCTGACGCGATCATCACCACCAACACCTCCTCCATCCCGGTCGCTCAGATCGCGGCGGCCAGCACGCACCCCGAGCGCGTCCTGGGCACCCACTACTTCAACCCCGCCCCCGTGATGCCGCTGGTGGAAGTCATTTCCTGCCTGCAGACCGATCCCGCCGTCGCCGATGCCACCCACGCATTCTGCGCCGACGTGTTGGGTAAGAAAGTCATCCGGGCTAAGGACCGCTCCGGCTTCCTCGTTAATGCACTCCTGGTTCCCTACCTCCTGGACGCTATCCGCTCACTCGAGAACGGGGTTGCCTCGAAAGAGGACATCGATGAAGGGATGGTCGGTGGATGCGGCATGCCGATGGGCCCACTGAAGCTGTGCGACATGATCGGCCTGGACACCATGCTGCTCGTCGCCCAAAGCCTGTACGCCGAGCACCTCGAACTCCGTTTTGCTCCCCCAGCACTTCTCAAGCGGCACGTCGAGGCCGGGATGTACGGCCGCAAGAGTGGCCGCGGGTTTTACGACTACTCAAAATAGCGCAACACCCGCACATGAACTGCGTCAAGCGAGCACGCGGGCGGGTGGCAGCGTCGTGGAAGTCGTGGTCACGAAGTAAGCCACGCACGTCGACTCCGAGGTACTGGTTGATAACCTCGGCAACACCAGCGGAAAGCACAATGCGAAAACCGCTGCCGCCAATGTCCCAGCCCATGGTCCGCTCGGTGTCGGGTAGCGCCGACTGCGGGATGCCACAACCCTGGGTCGGGTGATCCCCATTTTGGCTGCCCGATTTTCACCCACCATGACCTCAGCAGCAGCACCTGCCACGCAACCCAGCCCAAAAATGGGAACCCGCTTCACATCTTCCCGCAGGCCAATTCGTGGCACGAGCCTCGCTTCGAGCGAGGGAACGGCAATGCCAGTCACCGAACTAGGCCAAGAGGGCAAGTAGTTCGTTGTGCTGGCGTGCGAACTCGTTGGGCCGCTTACTCCTGAAGACTTCGAGGTTGCGTTGCTTCCACGCGAGCGCGGGTAGTTCACGCGCATGTGGGTACGCCAAGAGGGCCCAGTCGGGTGTACACGAGAAGAAGCCGGCAAGGAAGATACGGTCGGATCCTGACAGACCGGTGAGGATGTCGTGTCGCAGTCTGGTGCGCACCTCCCGCAACTGGGACAGTGTTGGGACCTCTCCGCGGATCATCCCAACGAGTGCCCGCTCGTAATCCTGATCGAGAACTCTGTCAGGACTGTCGAGAAGTTCGTGTGGAGGGCGATTGTGTCCGCAAAGGTAGACGACGAACGCGGAGAGCAAGGCCGAATCGATCGGCTCGCGCTCGTACAGGCGCCACACATCAAAGAGGTCGCGCGGATGCTGACAATCAAGGGCGGCCAGGAACTTGCCGGCGAAAACCTCAGAGCGATCAACCACAGGAGCCGGA
>JBDNFH010000237.1:0-2037 GCA_041689915.1 Candidatus Nanopelagicales bacterium
GAAGCGTTTGGGTGAGAGGTCACGACACATGAATAGGTGGGGGAGTCTGCAAGCACATGGCACTGCAGTGTGTTTTTCTTCAGATTCACCGGTGACTTCTAATACGCCGTGGAATGCGGTACACGCTGCGATGCATCATCACAATCCGTTTGAACGCATGAGCGGCGGGGCGGCTTTTGCGGCGCACACCCGCGGGGGTTGGCGTGCCCTTGGAGCGCAGTTCGATTCACGTGGCGTAATTGAAGTTGGAGCATTAGCAAACCTTGCCACGTGGCGAGTGGAGGACTACGAAGTACATGTTCCAGGCTTGCGGGTTAGCCAATGGAGGACTGATCCCGGTTCGGGGACGGTGCCACTACCAAATCTGGGCGACGCAGATTCACTCCACATTCCGGTTAATGTGTGCACGATTGTGAAGGGTGGAATCGCCTATCTCGAGGATAGTTTTGCAGATCGGGTCGGCACTCGTGGCTAGAAGAGCCATAGCCTTGCCGCTTCGACTTGTGGGGGCAGTGGTCGCAGGTTGGCTACTCGCGTTGGCATATCCCTTACCCAGTCAGTGGTGGTGGGCGCCAATCTCGGTGGCGATCTTTACCGCCGTGGCGTGGAACACCAACAAAAAGACCAGCGCTCTTATTGGGTTTGTCTATGGCCTAGTGACATTTCGCCTGCAACACGATTGGCTCATTGTGGTGGGCGCCGATGCGACCTGGATTCTGGCTATCTACTTAGCGCTGTGGATTGTAGGTATTGGCATTGTGATTTCAATTGTGTCGCGGGCCATTACGCGTAAAAGCATCCCGTGGCCAATAGGACTATTAGCAATGGGTTCAATCTGGATCCTGGAAGAGTTCCTGCGGGGTCGTTTCCCCTTTGGTGGTTACCCCTGGGCGCGATTGGCATTTAGTCAGGCGGACTCACCATTGGCATTGTGGTCCCGGCTCGGTGGCATTTCGTGGTTAAGTTTCATTGTTGTGGTGATTGCAGTTGCTGCTGTAGGGATTATTTTTATTACCTCAATTCGGGCCAAGGTCACGCTCGCGCTCATCATCGTTGCTAGTTTCCTGATCCCGGTCACCCTCAGTAACTACAGCAATACAAGCGACGACCCCGCAGGGCAGACAATTGCCATCGGTGTTGTTCAAGGGGGCACCCCCCAAACTGGTATGGGCGCCATGGATGTCCGGCGGGCGGTTCTCGACAATCACGTGAAACAAACCATCGAACTTGCCCAGAAAGTGCAACGTGGTGGAGTGCCCCCACCCGAGATTGTGCTTTGGCCGGAGAACTCTTCAGACCTTGATCCCTATACCCAACCTGATGCTGCAGCGTTGATTGATCAAGCCGCCAAAGCGGTTGGTGTTCCGATCCTTGTTGGCGCGGTGGTTGATTCAGCAACAGATCCCGAGAACGAGGTGTACAACATGGGGATCCTGTGGGATCCGATTACTGGCCCGGGTGCGACCTACATTAAGAACGCACCGGTGCCATTTGGTGAGTTCATTCCATTTCGCCGTATTTTGACTAAATACATTGCGCGATACGACCGGGTAACGAGAGACTTTGCGCACGGCACGGAGCCAGGAATTTTCACTATCAATGGGGTAATCCTGGGGGATCTGATTTGTTTTGAAGTTGCCTTTGACCGGGTCGTGAATCGGGTGATCACAGAAGGCGCGCAAGTACTCGTTGTTCAAACCAATAACGCGACCTACGCTGGAACCGCACTGCCCGAACAGCAGTTACAGATTGAGCGACTTCGCGCAATTGAAAACGATCGCACGGTGTTGGTTGCGGCAACTACTGGAATCAGCGCCCAAATCTTACCCGATGGCAGCATTGACCCGATCCTCAAAGACGGGGAGGTTGGATCCTTCGTTGTGCAGGTGTCGCCACACTCGAACCTGACGCCCGCGGCACGGTTTGGCCCCTACCTTGAATTACTCACGTGCCTATTCGCCATCGGCATTCTCGCCTTCATCCCGATTCGCGAACGCCGAGGACGTAAGCGTTAGGCTGAGCAGGTGAGTGCATCGC
>JBDNFH010000238.1:0-4668 GCA_041689915.1 Candidatus Nanopelagicales bacterium
GGCGCCGCACCAATGGCGATCAAGCGCGGCATGGATGCTGGCGTTGCCGCAGTCACCGAGGAACTGGCCAAGATGGCGCGTGAAGTTTCCGGTAAAGAAGAAATCACTAACGTTGCTGCGATTTCTTCACAGGATCGTGAAATTGGCGAACTGATCGCTGATGCATTCGACAAGGTCGGCAAAGACGGCGTGATCTCGGTGGAAGAATCCAGCACCACCGTAATGGAAATGGAATTCACCGAAGGCATGCAGTTCGACAAGGGCTACATCTCCCCGTATTTTGTCACCGATCCGGAAAGCATGGAAGCCGTCCTCGACGACCCACGCATTCTCCTGGTTCAGGGCAAAGTGTCCGCGGTTGCCGAGATTCTGCCTTTGGTTGAAAAGGTTGTTGAAACCGGTAAACCCCTGTTAATTATCGCTGAAGACGTTGATGGTGAAGCGCTGTCAACCCTCGTTGTCAACCGGATCCGCGGAACATTTGCTTCCTGCGCGGTTAAGGCCCCGGCATTCGGCGATCGCCGTAAGGCAGTCTTGGAAGATCTTGCAGTCCTTACCGGAGCTCAGGTTGTTTCGGCTGACATTGGTCTCAAACTTGATCAGGTTGGTCTTGAAGTTCTCGGTAGCGCGCGCCGCGTGGTTGTCACAAAAGACAACACGACGGTCGTTGACGGTGGCGGAAGCGCTGATGCTGTCGCTGGCCGCGTTGCACAGATCAAGAGTGAGATCGAGCGCTCAGATTCTGATTGGGATCGTGAGAAGTTGCAGGAGCGTTTGGCCAAGATTGTTGGCGGCGTTGTTGTGATCAAGGTTGGCGGTCACACTGAAGTTGAACTCAAGGAAAAAAAGCACCGAATCGAAGATGCAGTGTCGGCAACTCGCGCAGCAATCGAAGAGGGAATTGTTTCCGGCGGTGGCACCGCACTCGTGCAGGCTGCCAAGGTTCTTGATTCCAATCTTGGTAAAACAGGGGATGAAGCAACCGGTGTTGCAATTGTTCGTAAGTCAACTTCTGAGCCACTGCGCTGGATTGCTGAAAACGCAGGGGAGCACGGCTACGTTGTTGTGGCCAAGGTTGCTGGAATGCCAGCAGGCCACGGACTCAACGCCGCAACCGGTGAATACGGTGATCTGATCGCCCAGGGTGTTATTGACCCGGTCAAGGTAACCCGTTCAGCACTTCAGAATGCTGCATCGATTGCAGCAATGCTCCTCACTACCGAGGTACTCGTTGTTGAAAAGCCAGCCGATGCGGAACCAAACGCAGGCCACGGACACCACGGACACGCTCACTAGTGAGCGATTAAAGCAACTTCAAACAGAAATGGTGGGGCGGGGTTACCCGGCCCCACCATTTCTGTGCTATTGACAGTTAAGAAGCGGTGGCAATCTGCGCAGGGAACCCGATTGGCGCTGTGTTGATCTCACCGCCGACAGCGGCACTCGCTTGTAAGCGTCCGGCATAGATGTCCTCGCGTTCGACTTCGGTGAGGCCACCCCACACGCCGTAGGGCTCACGAACTGCGAGTGCATGTTGGGCACATTGAACTTTGACCGGGCAAGCCCCACAAATTGCTTTAGCGGTGACATCACGATTGATCCGGGCCGGTCCACGTTCACCTTCAGGGTGGAAGAAAATATTGGGATCTTCTCCGCGACACAGACCAAGGAGCTGCCAATCCCACGTGTCGGCATTGGGGCCGGGAAGACGAGATACATCAGCCATGATACTCCTTAACTGGTAGCAAATTACAATAATCAAATAGTACAAATCGTTTCATAGGTTGGTCAATATTTTTGGCTGTGATTTGACTCACAAGATGCGCGAACTGCCATGATGCCTCATAATTTAGGGGTGCCAAGCCTTGAAATGACCGACCCTGCGCACGTTGTGGGTGAACTTTGCGTCAGTGTTGCCGTTGCTGCACGCAGATTGGGCGTAGCGCCGGCGACTCTGCGCACCTGGGATCGCCGATATGGATTGGGCCCAAGTCAACGTGATGGCGGGGCCCATCGCCGCTACTCACCCTTGGATTTAGCGCGCTTGAACTATATGTCTGCCCTGGTTCGCTCAGGGAGTTCACCGGCACAATCAGCTGCAGCGGCACTTGCCCGGGAATTCACGCACGATGAGTACGAGTCAAATACTTCGCATTCTGCGATGGTGGGTGCAGGCCACACCCCCCTTGGTCGAAGTGGTGGCGGTAACGTCGTGGCGACGCCAGGCTGTAATCGGCGGGTTCGCGGATTGGCAAAGTCGGCTAGCGCCCTGGATCAAGCCGCGTGTGCAGCGATTATTTCTGAGTCGTTACAAGAAACTGGAGTTATCCAAACGTGGAATGAATTGCTGCTCCCTATGTTGAAAAGTATTGGCGAGTTGTGGGAGTCGCGGCAGTGCGGTATTGAAGTTGAGCACGTTCTTTCCACTGCGATTCAGGTTGAGTTTTCCAGTTACGCATTTGAGGCCGCTACAAAAGCCCCTCGCGGAACGGTCCTCCTGGGATCGGTCGCTCACGGCGATCATCAATTAGCGCTTTGGGCGGTTGGTGCGGGCTTAGCGGAGCAAGGAATTCGTTTCGTGCACCTTGGTGGGGGAATGCCGCTTGAGAGTTTGGGCGAGGTGATTTCCCGCACGGGTCCACGGGCAGTCTTCCTGTGGTCCCAAATTCTGGGGTCGGCTGATGCTGCAGGCCTCGCTGATTTGCCATCACTTCGCCCTAATCCAAGAATTGTGATTGGTGGACCCGGCTGGCACAACACACCCGCACGCGGAGTTCACGTGGCGGGATGCCTGAGCTCCGCGGTCGCGCTCATGAGTGAAATCATGGCCGACTAGCCTAGGGTTTTCACCTCAAGGAGGCCTCATGGTCGAGCGAACAAGCAAGGTTGCATTCCTGGGACTTACTTTTGACGACGTCCTGCTTTTGCCAGGAATCTCCGACGTGGTACCAAGTGAAGTAAACACTTCAGCTCAGGTCACCAAGAATATTTCCGTCAGAATGCCGTTGGTGTCCAGTGCCATGGACACGGTTACCGAATCCCGAATGGCGATCTCCATGGCACGTCAGGGCGGCGTGGGTGTTCTGCATCGGAATTTGCCAATTGAGGCGCAAGCCGCACAAGTGGATCTGGTGAAACGCAGTGAGGCCGGAATGGTGCACGACCCAATAACCTGCTTGCCTACCGACACGTTGGCTGATGTTGATCGGCTCTGTGGTCGTTACCGAATTAGTGGTGTCCCCGTTGTTGATCCCGAGGGAACCCTGGTCGGAATCGTGACGAATCGCGATATGCGGTTTGAAGAGAACATGTCTCGCGCGGTCAGTGAAGTCATGACACCCATGCCATTGGTTACTGCGCCGGTTGGTGTTGCCCCACTTGACGCACTTAACCTCCTAGCAACTAAAAAGGTTGAAAAACTTCCGTTGGTTGACGCTGATGGAAAACTTCGCGGACTGTTCACAGTTAAAGACTTTGTAAAAACAGATAAGTACCCACATGCGTCTAAAGATGCTCTGGGTCGGCTGATTGTTGGTGCAGCAATTGGTGTTGGTGACGACTCATTCAAACGGGCAACCGCGCTGGTTGCAGCCGGGGTTGACTTTCTGATCGTTGACACTGCGCATGGTCACTCACGAGCGGTATTGGACATGGTTGCTCGCGTCAAAAAAGAATTCAATGTTGATGTTGTCGGTGGAAACATCGCCACCCGTGAAGGCGCCCAAGCGCTGATCGACGCTGGCGCGGACGGAGTCAAAGTTGGGGTGGGTCCAGGCTCAATCTGCACCACGCGAGTTGTTGCTGGGGTTGGTGTTCCACAGATCACTGCAATCGAAGAGGCTGCCTCTGTTGCACGTGCTGCCGGAATTCCGGTAATCGCAGACGGCGGAATCCAATACAGCGGCGATATTGCGAAAGCAATTGTTGCCGGAGCCAACACGGTGATGCTCGGCTCACTTCTTGCAGGTTGCGAGGAAGCCCCAGGAGATGTGGTGTTTGTTAACGGCAAGCAATTCAAGTCCTATCGCGGCATGGGTTCCCTTGGCGCAATGCAAAGCCGCGGTGAAGCACGCTCCTATTCAAAGGACCGTTACTTCCAAGACGACGTGTTAAGTGACGACAAACTGGTTCCTGAAGGAATTGAAGGCATGGTCGCTTATCGCGGACCACTGGGCGCAGTTGCGCATCAACTCGTTGGCGGGTTGCGGGCAGCCATGGGTTACGCGGGTGCACACACCATGGCTGAACTTGGTGAGAAAGGTCGCCTAGTGCAAATTACGGCGGCCGGGTTGCGCGAGAGCCATCCACATGACATTCAAATGACAATCGAAGCACCAAACTACTCGGGGCGGTAATCGTGGTTGAAGTCGTAATCGGTGGGACCAAATCTGCCCGACAGGGTTTTTCATTCGAGGAAGTAGCGATTGCTCCTCAGCGTCGCACGCGTGATGCATCTGAGGTTTCAACTGCATGGAATATTGACGCGTACAAGTTTGAAACCCCACTCATAGCTGCACCAATGGATTCGGTGGTTTCACCTGAAAGTGCGGTTTCGATCTCGCGCAATGGAGCCCTCGCTGTTCTCAACCTTGAAGGCTTGTGGGGACGCTACGAAGACCCAACAATCTATTTGCGCGAAATCGCGCACGTTGATCCCGAACAAGCAAC
>JBDNFH010000239.1:0-7739 GCA_041689915.1 Candidatus Nanopelagicales bacterium
CCCTCCCCAAAAGCAGCGAGGTCATTGTGGTAGGTCGCGCTGAAGAATCTGAAGTTTTTCTTGACGATGTAACCGTGAGTCGGCGTCATGCGGAGTTTCGACATGGGGCACAAGGTTGGAGCGTGCAAGACGTGGGAAGTCTCAATGGAACTTACGTGAACCGGGTTCGGGTAGACGACCAAAAATTGCGCGGAGGAGATGAAGTCCAGATCGGTAAGTTCCGCTTTATCTTCCTGGTAGGCGTAGAAGGCTAATGACCTCGCAGGTAGAGAACACACTAAGTATCGGTGAAGTGCTTAGCATGTTGAAGAAAGATTTCCTTGACGTCTCCATTAGCAAGATTCGGTTCTTAGAAACCGAAGGTCTCATTACCCCTTCACGGACGGCATCTGGGTACCGGCGCTTTGACACCCATGACGTTGCTCGGTTGCGATCCATCCTGACTTTGCAGCGCGATCAGTATTTGCCGCTCAAAGTAATTAAGGACCAACTTGATTCAGACCTGGAGCAGGCCGGACTTTCAGCGCCGGTTACCACCGGGCTTGGGGTGCGCCCAGATGACTTCCGCCCCGGCGCCGGCAAGATCCGCCTCACCAGGCTTGAGCTAGCCGAGGAAACTTCGCTGCCAGAAACCTTGATTGTGGCCTTGGAAAAAGACGGGCTGGTCTGGACGAGTGCGACTGGTCACTACGACGAAGACGCTGTTCAAATCTGCATGATCGCGGCCAAGCTCTCTGAGTTCGGGGTCGAGGCGCGCCATCTACGTTCATTTAGGGTCGTTGCTAATCGAGAGTCAGGTTTGGTGGAGCAAATTGCTACCCCCTACTCACATCCGCGGGATCGTGATGCCAAAGCACGAGCACAACAGACAGTTCGTGAATTGGCATCCCTCTTCGTGCAATTGCATGCTGCATTACTTCGGGCGGAACTGATGAGGTCGGGCAGTGGCTGAAATTGTGACCAGGGTCTAGCCTTAGTCTTATGATCCCTGTAACTGTTGCTGGTGTGCGCATGGAAATGCCCTCGAATACACCGATTGTGTTGCTCAACGAAACAGCGGGCAGTCGCTATCTGCCCATCTGGATTGGAGCAGTCGAAGCGACCGCAATCGCTTACGCCCAGCAGGGGGTTACCCCTCCTCGTCCCATGACCCACGACCTAATCGTTGATCTGCTAAAAAAGTTCGGCGTCGAACTCACCGGAGTGAGAATTACCGCTCTCACCGACGGTGTGTTTTTCGCCTTTCTAGATCTCACCACAACAGGTGGCCAAATCCACGAACTCAGCGCAAGGCCATCAGATGCCATCGCGCTTGCCTTGCGAGTTGGTGCCACCATCACTGTGGCACCGGACGTGCTCGACACCGCCGGGGTTGAAATCCCCACGGAAGCCGAAGGGGAGCCAGAGGACCAGGTGGAAGCATTCCGCGAGTTCCTTGAGGGTGTTTCCCCAGAGGATTTCGAAAATCCCGAATAATTGGCTCGACATCACCTTCAGGTTGAGACTTCTCCTGCGAGTGCCTTGGCGTGTCGGATAGCATCACGAACAGGGCTTGCGTAGGTTCGAGACCTATTCGTAGGAGGATATTGTGACGGGCGAGAATATTGGTACCTTTGCGCACTACCCGATTCAACCATCTATGTTCGAGGAACTAGATGTCCCGGTAGTGCCATCAGATTTGGGGTACCGCGGACCAACCGCATGTGCCGCAGCCGGTATCACCTACCGCCAACTGGATTACTGGGCCAGGACCGGACTTGTTGTTCCCAGTGTGAAGGGTGCGGACGGCTCAGGCAGCCACCGACTCTATGGCTTCCGCGATATTTTGATTCTCCGAATTGTTAAACGACTCATTGACACCGGCGTGTCACTGCACAACATCCGGTTAGCGGCTGAGCACCTAAGTTCCCGCGATGCCAGCGTTCTTTCAAGTTTGACCATTATGAGTGACGGGGCCAGCATTTTCGAATGCACCAGTGCAGAGGAAGTTGTGGACCTCGTGAGAGGCGGCCAAGGGGTATTTGGAATCGCAATCGGTAGCGTGTGGAAGGAAGTTGAAGGCAACTTGGCCTCCCTTCCTGGCGAGACCCCTGAAACCGGCACAATTGCGATGCAGGGAATTGATGAACTCTCTGAGCGTCGCGCCGCGCGAGTGGCCGGCTAGTTGTAGGCTTTGGCACAGCTGCTTGATCTCTAGCGGGAGAGAGTGCATCGATACCTAAGAACAAGTCACACTGCACCGCCGAAGGAGCAAGGCCCCACCAAACTCTCAGGCACATGAACCGCTAGAAAAAGGCTAATCTGGAAAGCGATCCCCGGATTGCACCGAAGGTGAAAACCGCCAAAAGGTGGTGAAGCTCTCAGGTTGGGGAAACCCTAAAGACAGATGGGGTAGATAAGAGTATGCCCATCAACCTTTGGAGAGCCACTTGAATCAAGCCCGTTTTGTTGATCGTCACATTGGACCACGCAAACACGATGTTGAACACATGCTCTCGGTATTGGGCTACCCAACAATTGAAGCTTTCACCCAAGCCGTTGTGCCGGAAGTTATCCGTTGGAACAAGGCGTTGGATTTGCCAGTTGCCCTCACCGAAGAACAGGTGATTCAAGCGGCAAAAGTGCATGCAGACAAGAACCGGGTCAACACCAGCCTGATCGGCATGGGCTACTACAACACGCACACACCCGCAGTCATCAAAAGAAACATTCTTGAGAATCCCGCTTGGTACACCGCCTATACGCCGTATCAACCTGAAATTTCCCAAGGTCGCTTGGAAGCCCTGATTAATTTTCAAACCATGATTGAAGACCTGACCGGACTTCCCGTTGCAGGTGCCTCGTTGCTCGACGAACCAACCGCGGTAGCCGAAGCCATGAACTTGTCCATGCGACATGGCAAGAAGGGTGCACAGGCGATCTTGGTCGATTCTGACACCCACCCTCAAACACTCGCGGTGCTCAATACCCGCGCCAAGCCACGTGGAATAGAGGTCCAAATCTGGGATACCACCCAGCCAATCCCCGAAGGGGAATTCGCGGGTGTAGTAATCAGTTACCCGGGATCTTCGGGCGATATCAAAAACATTGCGCCAATAATCGAAAGCATAAAATCTATCGGCGCTTTGGCGATTGTGACAACAGACCTTCTGGCACTAACACTGATCGAGTCACCGGGAGCACTAGGCGCCGATATTGTTGTGGGTTCAGCCCAGCGTTTTGGTGTCCCGATGGGCTTTGGCGGTCCACACGCTGGCTTCATGTCTGTGCGAACTGGACTTGAGCGCAGCCTGCCGGGTCGCCTCGTTGGCGTCAGTGTTGATGCTGACGGCGCACCTGCATACCGACTTGCACTACAAACCCGCGAGCAGCACATCAGGCGTGAAAAGGCCACGAGCAATATCTGCACAGCGCAAGTACTCCTCGCCATTATTTCAGGTATGTATGCCGTCTACCACGGTCCGCAGGGACTCAAAGCCATTGCGCAGCGTGTCAACAATCTGACCACAACATTGGCCGAGCACTTGTCAGAACATGGCTACGAACTGGAATCAAAGGCTTACTTTGACACGATAACAATCACATCAACTCACGCACATGAACAAGCAAACGTCCTCGAGCAGTCAGGGATCAACCTACGGCGAACCAGTGATTCGCAATTGGGCATCTCACTCGATGAAACCTCAACACGTGCAACCCTTGAAGTGATCACAGCCGTACTCACGCCAGGAAAGTCGATCGAGAACAACAATTCGGCGCCAGAATCCATTCCGAAAACATCAGTGCGAACAACTAGTTTTCTTGAACATCGCGTTTTCAATACCTACATGTCTGAAACGGCAATGCTGCGATACCTGCGCAAACTCTCCGACAAGGATATTGCCCTTGACCGTTCCATGATCCCTCTGGGCAGCTGCACCATGAAACTCAATGCAACCGTTGAACTGGAGCCCATCACTTGGTCAGAGTTTGCCAACATTCATCCGTTCGCGCCCCTTGATCAAGCGCAGGGCTACCTAGGGCTGATTCGCGAACTCGAGAGTTACTTGGTTGAAATCACCGGATACGACGCCGTTTCGCTTCAACCCAACGCAGGTAGCCAAGGTGAATTCGCTGGACTACTTGCTATCAAGGCGTACCTGGAAAGCACCGGGCAACCAAATAGAGATATTTGTTTGATCCCAAGTAGCGCCCATGGCACCAATGCGGCGAGCGCTGTTATGGCGGGCATGCGCGTGGTGGTTGTTTCCTGTGATGAACTTGGAAACGTTGACGTGCAAGACCTCAAAGACAAACTTGAGAATTACAAAGACGAGGTTGCAGCGCTCATGATCACGTATCCATCTACCCATGGCGTCTTTGAAACCGCAGTGGCTGACATTTGTGAATTAGTACATGATGCTGGTGGCCAGGTTTATGTTGATGGAGCAAACCTCAATGCTCTAGTTGGTGTGGCAAAGCCTGGCAAGTTTGGCGCCGACGTTTCACACCTGAATCTGCACAAGACATTCTGCATTCCGCACGGGGGTGGCGGGCCGGGGGTTGGTCCGGTTGGTGTGCGGTCACACCTTGCTCCGTTCTTGCCTTCGCATCCATTGCGCCCTGAATGTGGACCCAGCGGAATGGGTTTTGCCGACGGTGGAGTCGGCCCGGTCAGTGGCGCGCCTTGGGGGAGTGCCGGGATTCTCCCAATTCCCTGGGCGTACATCAGGCTCATGGGAGCCGAAGGTCTCCTTGATGCAACTCAGGTCGCAATCCTGAATGCAAATTACATTGCACACCGGCTCACTGATCATTATCCCGTTCTCTACAGCGGATCAAATGGACTCGTAGCCCACGAGTGCATCATCGACATTCGGCCTCTCACCGCTGAAACGGGCATTAGTGTCGACGACATTGCCAAGCGGTTAATCGACTACGGCTTCCACGCACCCACCATGAGTTTCCCGGTTTCAGGGACCCTGATGATTGAGCCAACCGAGAGCGAAGACCTCGCAGAACTAGACCGTTTTATCAACGCCATGATCAGTATTCGTCAGGAAATTGACATGGTCGCCAACGGTGAGTGGCCAGCGGACTCCAATCCATTGGTGAATGCCCCCCACACGGCGCAGTGCTTAATCGGCGGTGCGGAACTGCCTTATCCGGGAGCCGTTGCGGCCTATCCGGGAGCCGTTGCGGCCTATCCGGTTCCGGGAGTTCGCGCTAACAAGTACTGGCCCCCGGTCCGGCGGATCGATGGAGCGTTTGGGGATCGGAACCTGGTGTGCAGTTGCCCGAGCATTGAAGAACTTGCTTTAACTTAGGGTTACCTAACTTTGCGGTAGTTTGAGCTCGTGAATTGTCAATCCGCCTGAGCGGATGTGGACTTCGAATCGGAAGGAAGATCACATTGATCTAATTAACCCTGGGTAGGCGACCGGACTAAACGTGGATGCAGTCCAAGGACAACACATCACGGCCAACACAGGAATCACATACCAGTGTCAAATCTCGACGCCAATCACTTGAGCAGTTGTAGAAAGTCTTAGTAACACCGTCGCAGTGTGCGCACTCACCAATTGCTTCAACACTAAGCTCAAAGTCAACCGCCATTCGGCGATCAAAAAGGGGTCTGCGCATCGCGCTCCATCAGCGAGAAAGCAATTAGCTGAGCGTCTTCCGGAAGGGGTCGCGTTCGCGGCGTTTGAATTTATTTCTGGCACGCTTCTAGGCAATCCGCAACGTGTTGGGAAAAGAGTGTTGCCATTAAGTGAGGGTCGCCGCTCTGCTCGGCGAGGAACGTACCGAATTATTTACACAATCGATGAATCAAAAAGAATGGTCACAGTTCTCGCTGTCGCTCATCGATCAGATGTTTATCGAGATATTTGAGGGTCCACACAATGCTCGACGGTCGGGATTAGCTGGTAAAAAAAGGGGAAAAGAAAAAGAAGTGGCGGGAGAAACCTTCCTTGGTGGTGTTCATAGTAAGGTTTAACCAATAAACCGAACTATGGCTGGAGGACGGGACGGGCTATGCGTGGTTCACTTGAGCGTCACACCTGGATGTATGACCCCAGCCTGTACGCGCCCCCAGCTTTCCAGCGCGCGTGCCACTATGACGCGTTCATCCCAGCGCCGTTGGCCGGATTCGCAGAGTCGTTACCGAGCGACCTAGCCGGAGTAGTGTCCCATGCTGAAATCGCGATCAACAGACTGAACACTCAATCTGGTCCCACCCTGGCACCCCTGGCTCGACTCCTTCTACGAACCGAGTCAATCGGGTCGTCCAAGGTTGAAGGTCTGCAACTCAACGCACGCGACCTCGCAAAGGCTGAGGCGCGCCTTGAGACTGGCCGCAAGGCGAGTCAGACGGCCGCTGAGATCGTGGCGAACATCGACGCCATGGAATTGGCGATCCTCCACGCGAGCGCTGCGGCAGCCGTCACCGTCGACGAAATCACCAGTATCCACGAGTCGCTGATGGCTTCCGCGCCTAACAGCGGTATCGCTGGCATTATTCGAACGGAACAGAACTGGATCGGCGGCAACAACTACAACCCGTGCGGCGCTGACTTCGTCCCACCGCCACCGGAGCACGTTCGACCATTGCTTGATGACCTGTGCCAGGCGATTGACGACACTGATCTGCCGCCAATTGTTCAAGCCGGTCTTGTCCACGCGCAATTCGAGGCGATCCACCCGTTTGGCGACGGTAACGGCCGCACCGGCCGGGCCCTGATACATGTCGTGCTGCGCCGGCGCGGTCTTGCACCACACTACGTGCCCCCGATCAGCGTCGTTCTTGCATCGCGCAAGGACGAGTACATCGCGGGACTGCAGTCCTTCATTCAAAACGACCTCCCTGCATGGCTCACAACGTTCACGGTTGCGGCGGCGCAATCAGCGATCCTCGCCGACACATACCTCATAAAAGTTGAAGAACTTCAGAAGGCTTGGCGAGCGAAACTCCGTGCCGGACCCAACCCGCGCGAGGATTCGGTCGCGTGGAACATTATCGACATCCTTCCGGCCCACCCGATGATCACCGTGCCCGTCGCGGTCGCCGCGACGCGAAGGAGTAAGCCAGTTGTCGGTGAAGCACTTACCCAGCTCGAGCAATGCGGAGTCGTGATTCGGTCATCTGTTGGCAACCGCAACCGCATGTGGGAGGCTACCCACTTGTTCGACCTGATGACCAACCTCGAGTCGGCGCTCCCGGCCGAGTAGCCGGACTCTCCGGCAAGGGGCGGGACCAAGGGACAGCACGAGCGTAGAGGCGCCATGAAAAGTGTGCGGTGCGGAATCAAAGAAAAAATGGGAAAAAGAAAAAAAACAAGGGCAGGAAGAGTGCTGTTGAGGGTGAACTAGTGGGAATGACACTCGAGCAACTGGATTGAGCGTCAAGGATGGAATTGCTCAGTGTGCTCAGTACCGTATGTCATTTGCCCACCGTGAGAAAACGTGCACGGTTGCTGGTGAAGGTTGGTTCCGCTGTTGTGATGCTGGCCGGTGGGGTGATCAACGAGTAGGCGTGAACTGCCTCACAAAAGACTGTTATCAGATAGGATTATTAGCAATTTATGCAGTCAGTCCTTCTTTTACTGGTATCTCGTAATATTCCAAGGCTCAATCATGAGGACCGTTTTGTTGGTTTTGGTTGGCTTTGATGGCTGCGTATCGGGTGTTATTTGTTCCCGCTGTTGCAGCGTGTCGGTGAATGACATTCTGGCTGTAGCCCATGAGGTCGGCAATTA
>JBDNFH010000240.1:0-2007 GCA_041689915.1 Candidatus Nanopelagicales bacterium
ACGCGGGGTTGGGAGATTTCGGCGTGCTCAACGCAGTCGACTGTGGTGCGTTCACCGCCTAAGATGAACTCCAGCAACCGAAATCGGGTGGGATCTGACAGGGCTCGGAAGAACCGCGCGACAGTGTCCGAATGCGAACACGTTAACGGGTTGCCTGCGGCTAACTCGGTGGTGGCGGGTTGGGGCATGCTGGACCTCCAGTACTTGACACTATTTGCTTAGCCGAATACTATCACGTCTGGGACTATTCGGCAATCCGAATTAAAGAGTGTCCTTCCGGGGGCGAACAAGGAGACGAAAACCAGATGGCACAGATCACAGCAGGATACGACTTGGCAATCATCGGCTCGGGTTCAGCGGCGTTCGCCGCTGCGATCGCGGCACGGAACAAGGGCAAAACGGTGGTCATGGTCGAGAGCGGTGTGATTGGTGGCACCTGCGTCAACGTGGGTTGTGTGCCCTCCAAAGCGCTGCTGGCCGCTGCCGAAGCCCGCCACGGCGCCAATGTAGCCAGCCGTTTCCCTGGGATCACCGCCAGCAGTGCAGAGGTGGATTTCCCCGCCCTCATCGACGGCAAGAACGCACTAGTGCAGCAGTTACGGTCAGATAAATACACCGACCTCGCCCACGATTACGGATGGCAGATCGTGTCGGGCACCGCGTCCTTCACCACCGGGCCGGCCCTACACGTCACCGACACCGAAAGTGGCGAGGATCTCCACCTGGAGGCCACACACTTTCTGATCGCTACCGGCACGGCCCCCTGGGTCCCGCCCGTCCCCGGTTTGGAAGCGGCCGGATACCTGACCTCAACAACCGCGATGGACCTCACTGCCCTGCCTTATTCCATGGTGGTGGTCGGTGGAAACGCGGTCGGTCTGGAACAGGCTCAACTCTTCGCCCGCCTAGGCGCCAAGGTGACTATCGTGGAAGCCCTGGACCGCCTGGCACCCTTCGAGGAACCCGAGGTCTCCGCAGCGATCGAAGCCGCCTTCAGTGATGAAGGCATCACCGTGCACACGTCCACTACCCTGTCCGCGGTAAGCCACGGCGGACAGGGCTACACCTGCACCGCGGTGCGCAGCGGACAGTCGATCGAGTTGCAGGCCCAGGCGCTACTCATCGCAACCGGGCGCCGCCCAGTCACGACCGGACTCGGACTGGAACAGGTCGGAGTTCAGACCGGACCGCTCGGAGAGATCGTCGTTGACGCGCACCTGCGCACCAGCAACGAACAGATCTGGGCGGCCGGGGATGTCACCGGCGGCCCACAATTCGTCTACGTTGCCGCGGCCCAAGGCACCCTGGTCACCGACAACGCTCTTAGCCACGAGCAGCGCACGCTCGACTACACAGCCATGCCACGGGTGATCTTCACCACCCCAGCCATCGCCTCGGTCGGACTGACCGAGGCACAGGTGATAGCGGCCGGTACCCAATGCGACTGCCGCACCGTACCGCTTACCTACGCGTCGCGGCCGCTCGTCAATCGCGACACTCGAGGCCTGATCAAACTCGTCGCCGCCGCCACCACCGGGAAACTCCTGGGCGTCCACGTTGTCGCCGAGAGCGCAGGAGAGGTAATCACCGCCGCCGCCTACGCGATCACCGCCGGGTTCACCATCGACCAACTCGCCCACACCTGGGCCCCCTATCTGACAATGTCGGAAACACTCAAACTCGCCGCGCAGGCTTTCACAACCGACATCTCCAAACTCTCCTGCTGCGCAGGATAAACCCGGCCTTAGACGATGGAAATGCGCACAATAGACACCACCGAGCACCCGCAGGTCACGCGCCGAGTGACTGTTCGGCGCCGCAACCGCTTTTTGATGCTTGGTGGGGAAATCATGGTGGTATGTATGGGAAGCGTTTGGGTGAGAGGTCACGACACATGAATAGGTGGGGGAGTCTGCAAGCACATGGCACTGCAGTGTGTTTTTCTTCAGATTCACCGGTGACTTCTAATACGCCGTGGAATGCGGTACACGCTGCGATGCATCATCA
>JBDNFH010000241.1:0-3948 GCA_041689915.1 Candidatus Nanopelagicales bacterium
CTCTCGCAGTTCCGAAAAGTTCTGTAAATACAAGTGAAATTCCAGTTCTGTCGCAAGATTGCCACGGTACCCTAGTTTCTCAAGTGCCTGGACCTGGCGTTGCAGGATTCGACGGGGCGCAATTTCCACAGGCGAGTGATCGTGTTCCTCGACGAAATCTGCGATCACTATCGCAGTCTTGGAGAGCCACGTGGCCCGAACCATTGTGTTGACATCCGGCATTAGGAGAAAATCTCGCCAACCCGTATGTCCGCCGGAATAATTCATTGTCGGGCCTATATTTTGGTCCAGGTCCCATCCGAACACGCATGATGACATGCCGATTCCACGATCAACGAATTCTCGGAACTTCTTGGAAGTCATTCGCTTGCCAAGCAACTCGCCATTTGTGTCAGGAGCAACAACAATTACCGTGTCGATGCCCTCCGCTTCGAGACTCTGGGGCGTCAGTTCAGAGTTCATCGCGTCAACCATCCACCATCAATTGGCAGCAGGACCCCATTGATGAATGACGCCCGATCAGACAATAGAAAAGAAACAGCGTCTGCCATATCTTCCGGTGTTCCAACGCGAGGAACGAGTAAACGCTGTTTCATAAATTCAAGCGCTTCAGGCGTCTCGAGGTCTCCGCCACTAAATCCAGTATTTACAGGACCCGGGGCGATGGCATTGACCCGAATTCCCCGTCCCGCCAGCTCAACGGCGAGGGCCTTAGTCAGCATCTTCACCCCACCCTTGGAGGCGTTGTAATGAACTTGGCAGTTGCCAGACGACGAGACCACCACCTCTGATTCTATGGTTGCCAAGTTCACGATTGCGCCACCCTTTTCCATTTGCCTCGCGGCGATCTGTGACACGATGAATGGACCCTTTAGATTCACATCGACGACCAAGTCCCACTCTTCATCGGTCAGGTTGTCAAGAGAAGCCATGGTGATAACGCCTGCGTTATTCACCACGAGCGACAATGAACCAAATCGATCAATAGTTGCGTCCACTGCACTTTGAATTTGGGAACGGATCCGAACGTCGCCAGCCAAGGCAATTCCAGTTCCCCCGGAGGCCTCGATTAAGCCCACAGTCTCGGTTGCCGATGCGATGTCTAAATCGACGACAGTTACGCGGGCTCCGTCAAGGGCAAGTCGCAGCGCTATCGCGCGACCTATCCCTGAACCTGCCCCCGTAACAAGCGCTACGTGTCCTTCATGTGAAATGAGCATGCCTAGTTCCTTTCCTTTTTTGATTGTTCGAACTCTTTAGCGGCATTACACAGCCACAAGAAAATTGGATCGACTCCCTCGTGCATTTCGGGATGCCATTGCACTCCCAAAACGTTAGATCCCAGAACCTCTATGCCCTCGACCGTGCCATCTTCAGCTCTGGCAATGATCGTCAAATCGTTGCCAGGACGGTCAACAGCCTGATGATGAAAACTATTGACCATCACGCTCTCAACCTCCGACTGATCTACTGAAACTGCACGAGCTAATTGGGACCCTGCCTGAATAGAAACACGATGGCGGCGAACGCCAGGGCCCATTTTGGTTGTCGCATGGGAGAAGCCATTTTGCTGCTGCAAGTGTGCTATCAATGAACCTCCCAAGGAGACATTTAATATTTGCGTACCGCGGCAAATACCCAAAATCGGAATTCTCCGGTCGATCGCCGCTGAAATGAGACTGATCTCGTATTGATCGCGTTCGCGATCACTCACAGTTGCGTTGAGGCCCGCTTCGCACCCATAGAGCGTTGGAGTTACGTCCTCACCGCCTGATAAAATTAGGCCGTCTACCCGGCTCAGTAGGTGGTGAATTGGGGTATCACGCGGAATGAGCACAGGCGTACCACCTGCCCCAATGACTGACGTCGCATAATCACTAATCACTGCGTCAAGAGACAGATCTTGCAAAGATGCAGGGATTTCAGGAATGATTGACGCGCCGAGTCTCCTCGTCGTAATTGCGATGAGAGGCGAATTCATCTTTCCCGACCCGTAGAAATCAACCTGCGCACGAAGACATGAACATCCTGGATATGTTCACACATGGGCTTCTCCAACCTTAGCCTCCTGCTACACAGCTATTTGCTGAGTAAACAAACTCCACGATCACACTTAGCTTGTAGCCGAGTTCCCGTTCATGGAGAACACGGTATTTCACCTAAATGAATTTGCTCCCTTGGTGACCAGCAACGCTCCCCATTTTTTTCGGAACTGGCTACAACCGCAATTCTCATTGGATTGAAGAATAATCCATTTAAGGCAATTTGGCGAGCCCTTTCTGAAAATAGTATTGTGTTTGTAACGATTTAATCACGCATTTTGAAAAGTGATTGATAATATTTGGCTATTGGAGCATATTTCACACCAATATATTCAAAGAGTTTGACGAGTGGAGGTGCAAAAGCCGCTACTGTGCACACTGAAGGATTGGTTCCGTTGTCTTCGTATGGAGTCTCAACCGGTAACCCAATCCTTATCCAAAATTGAAACGAGTAATGGAGCGATACCAGCGATCTCTTACTCAAAGACTCTTGAGATTCGAGGAGAAAGATATGAACAAAGGAATTAACCGTTTTCGGAAGACTTCGTCAGTAAGGATCGCAAAGCTGCGATTTGTCGCAGCACTAGGCCTTGGAGTGGCAGTTTCGCTAACAGCATGTTCGTCGGATTCAACAAACGGGGATGCTGCTACCACTGACTCAGGAAACACATCGAATAGTGAGTCAACTACAGCGTCACAGGAATGCGAGAAGGAGTACACGATTGCCTTTAGTCACAACGTGAGTGAGGCTGTTGTCGTCAAGGCGGTACGGGCATTCGCTGATGAGCGAGCAGCTGAACTTGGGTGCATAACGATGCTTCATGACAATACTACAAGTAAACAAGGTGTCGAAACGCAAATAGCGGCGCTTGAAACATGGATAAATCAAGGTGTTGATGCGATCGTCATTTTGCCTATAGACGCAGCATCCATCGCACCATACAAGGAGCGTGCCGATGCGGCTGGCATCGCTATGTCTACCTACGCCATCCCTCTTGAAGGCTACTGCGGGAATGCAGGTTTCGATGCGACAGTCTCAGGGGGATTAGTAGCGGATGCGGCTATTGAATGGGCTAAAGAGCAATATCCTAATGGTGGCGCGAAAGCGCTTGTTTCGAGTTTAAGTGCAATACCGTTGCTGAGTCCTCGCTGGGATGTTCCAATTGAGAAATTTAAAGCTGCGGGGATCGAAGTGGTAGCCGTACAAGATGGTGCTGACATCGCTTCAGGCCTCAAGGTCACTGAAACCACACTGCTAGCCCACCCAGATCTGGCGATCGTAATTGGATTTAATGATGATTTTGCCGTGGGCGCTTACCAAGCCTTCAAGAACGCGAACAAGGATCCTGAAAAGAGTTTCATTGCAGGACAGGATGGGTCACTAGAAGGACTTAAAGCGATCAAGGAAGGAAAGCATTACAAGGCTTCTTCCGCAATTCTTCTTGATCAACTTGGCGCCAGCATCGTTGATCTTTCAATCGCATGTATTACGGGTGAAGGTGAAACGAACATCGAAACACCAGCAAAATTGGTCACACTTGACCAAGGTGGACTGGATGAACTAATTGCATCGTTTGAGTCAATTGGCTGATAGATAAGCCCATCATCCAGTGGAGCCTGTTATTCGGCCCGAGGGCAAAAAAACTCGGGCCGAATAATCAAGTTAGGATTACTTAATGCGAGAGGAAGCCGCCGTTGTTGTCAGTGGGCTCACCAAGACCTATGGTGGCAATATTGTACTGGATGGTGCCTCTATCACATTCGAACGAAGCAGAGTTCACGCTCTTCTCGGACCCAACGGCGCCGGCAAATCAACTTTACTTGGATGCCTGAGTGGAGCTGTGACACCAGATTCCGGCAAGATTATCGTTAATGGCAAGGAGCACGACGGCTTCGTTCCATCGGA
>JBDNFH010000242.1:0-21469 GCA_041689915.1 Candidatus Nanopelagicales bacterium
GGAATTACCCCCGCGTGTGCGGGACGAAGAAAATAATCATGCCAGACACAAGCCCCAAAGCGGAATTACCCCCGCGTGTGCGGGACGAAGGCATATGGAAAGACTCTCAACTCACCCTGTATGGAATTACCCCCGCGTGTGCGGGACGAAGCAGTTCACCGAGGTAGCAGTCATGCTTCATGAGGAATTACCCCCGCGTGTGCGGGACGAAGTTGGCTACAACAGTGGGCCGACTGATACGCACGGAATTACCCCCGCGTGTGCGGGACGAAGTGGGCACGACCCACCCCTTCCAGATTATTCTTGGAATTACCCCCGCGTGTGCGGGACGAAGAACGCGACACGATCCACGGCTACACGATCACAGGAATTACCCCCGCGTGTGCGGGACGAAGAACGTCAACGATTTTGGTTCTGGCACCCGAATAGGAATTACCCCCGCGTGTGCGGGACGAAGCACTTGTCGCGTTACCCACCAATGTTACCTGTGGAATTACCCCCGCGTGTGCGGGACGAAGTCGATTTCTATTCGCCGTGGCCGGTCTCGGATGGAATTACCCCCGCGTGTGCGGGCCGAAGCTTCCATTAGTTTGCCTTCCTTGCCGGTGGTGGGAATTACCCCCGCGTGTGCGGGACGAAGACTATAGTTTGTGAGGGAAGTTGCCACCGGTTTCGTGGAATCAATCCCGTATTAGCGGGATTATCTATGCCGGGGCCTTTTTGTGGTGTTGTTTTATCGCGATGAACCCTTCAATGTCGATTACTTCGTATGAGTGTTTCCCACACGTTCGGATTTCGAATCCTTGTTCGTTCGTGGCGTGGTACACCATAATGGCGTATCCGTCGTTGAATACTCGGTGTTCGTTTTCGAGAATGTCCCATATTTCATCACGGACTCTGGCAGTAGTGTCTCCTACGTGCACGTTGGGGTGCGGGTGGAGGAACCATTTGGTTAATGCCCCTTTTATTCCTTCAGGAATCCTTGTTGTTGTCAGAACGGTAAGTGTCATGCCCAGTTCCAGCCAGCGGGTACGGGTTTGTCCGCATCCCATAGGTGGAGTTCGTCCACATCCCAAGAGTCATTCTGTGTTTGAGGTTGGTCCAGGAGTGTCTCGATGTCGTTAACAATTGCAGGAATCAATTTGATGAGTGTGAATTTGTCCCGTAGCGATCGGCGGATGGCGGGACCTGGGTCGTCATCGTGGTGGAGTGAGAAGGCGAGCGGAATTGTTGTCTCGGTTTTATAGAGGTCAGCAATGTCTAAGGTGAATGAGTTACGGTGCCCGGTGTGGACAATACCGATGGCGGGGCTTAATCCGAGAATGCTGATGACACCGTGACAGATCCCGTAGAGAGCAGTGTTGGCATGGTTGAGCGCAGTGTTTACGTTGTCGATTTCTCGCCCATCTCGTCCGTTTTGGCGCGTCCAGCGGGGGAGTTTGTATTTTCGCGCTTGTAGCGCGTAGACGGCTTTCATTCGCGCTCCTTCAAGTCCGCGTAGCGCATTTATCGACAAATTTTCTGGGAGCGGAATGTTGTCCGGGAATCTTTTCGTGTACATCCAGAGGGCTTTCAGGTTTCGCAGTTCTGGGTTAGTCACGATTTCTATTTGTTTTTCCAGCAGTGTTGTCGCCGAGGATTGTGGTGTGATACTCGTGTATGAACGTGTTCCACCGCTGCCAGTGAAAACGCAGGTCGCCCCAGCGTAGGCGATTGTGGTCGCGGCTGAGTGCGTGATTGTTGTCCCCGGGCCAAGTAACAATGCGGTCAGGGTAGCTACGGGAATATGAATGCTGGCGTCGGGTTCGTTCGTGTTTGTGACACTTATCCCGTGCCCTGCTTGTTGTATGTTGCAGTATTCAAGGTACACATAACTGGCTCTGTTTTTCGCTCGCGTGAGTGCTAGACCGTTTGGCCTAGTCAGGTCATGAGGGGTGACTTGTTTGCGCATCTTTATGATGGGATCGCTGTTATCAGCCCACAGCCGTAGTTCTTCCCGCGACCTAGCCCTCGTAATCGGAACTCTTCAAATTCTTCACTATTAGCGATCGTCGCGATGAATGTGATGTTGTCGACGTGGATTGTGGTTTCGGGGTGCTGAGGATTTCTCGACCTCGCGTTTGTACGGTGCCGTTGGTGGTCGATTACGGTCATTTCGGTGAGGGCTGCTGCGGTCATCTTGTTGCACGCCCATTCTTTGGATTCTTCCATCGAACGGACAGTGACCTTCCTGTTGTTTCTGTTCCGCGCGATTGGTTGGTAGGTGGCTTGCCCCACTACCAACGTGCCGGTGGGTAGGTGCCAGGCGTTTTCGGGGATAGTAATGATTGCGCTATCAGAGGGGATATTTGTCGGCTGCATTGTGGATTGGATGAGTAGGTGCGGATTCTCACTAGTGAATACTGTGCGGTAAAGGATATTTCCTTGTTGGCGTTTACTGTCGCCGGCGATTCCACTGAATACGTTCATCACCGTGTTATGCATAGCGTGGTGATCTGACCATTGACGTGGACTGGTATTTTCTAAGGTGAGCCGGGTGAGGAACATGGTGGCTTGGGGGCGCGTTGTCGAAATCATTTCCTTATTTCCTTCCTGCGGGGATATCGAGGCGGGCTAATTTCACCTGTTCTATGTTTGCTGTCACAACGGGGATGCCGTTGATTTCGGATGGTGGACTTGTTATGTTTCGCGCTTTGAGCCCAGAGATTGTGTAGAGTTTGAGGCTCGTCGTTTTAGGTATTTCTTCCCAAGACGATGCCGTGTTCTGGACGGTCGGGATCAATTGCGCGAGAGCCTCTGCAGTGAGTTCGCTGGTGGTCAGGTAAAGGGGCCAAGTTGGGGTGTTGGCTTTGCGACCAAGACAAGGTGGGTAAATGGGAAATTGGATAGCTTGCACCCATGCGGCTGCTGCTTCTGGGTTATCAACTTCAATGAATACGATGAAGTCTGCACCGGAGATTTGTTTACGTTCAGAAATTACGTATGTGTCCGCTTGATCACCAGCACCAAAATGTCTAAGCGCTTTTGAGTATTCCTTGCCGCTCGATGTGACGCCCGTCAGACCCTCACCCTCTCCATTAAACAGGTTTATGGACTTGGTTCCGTCTACGTTTGGGAATAGGTTGCGGCGGTTGACGTATGTCCTCTTAGTCACTGGCACTGGGGAAGCCACTTGAAAGTCGCTTGTGAGCGTGCCTGGGTCGTCCACACGGACTTTTAAGGTGAACTGTTCGCTAACACCCACGATGTCGCGTGTTCCGAGGCACGCCGCGATCAGTCCTGCTACTCCGCTTTTTGTAGGGAATCCTGACGTTGGTGTCGTCCCTTTTACACCCCGGTACTGCCCCCAGGTTTGGATGGGAGCAGCGATCCGGAGGGCAATCGTTGTCACTGGGATACCTCGGCTACCGCGTTCACGCTCGCGACGATGAAGTCAAGAATTTTGTCAGTGTCACCAGTATCGGCGCCTTCGAATGCAGCCGCTGGTGTCGGAGTGGTGATCGCGTTCCCGAAAATGATCCCGTCGATAGCGTGGGCGCTCGACCACTCTGAGGCTAGGTGCTGAAGGCTCCCCTCCGCATAGCCGCCGTTTTCCCCCGGCTGTACAGGATCGCTGAACGAGTAAGCCACGGGAGTCGCTTGCTGTTCTGCTAGAACGAAGCAAGGGAGTACGTGAGAGTTCGTAGAATTGTTCTTTCCACCCGGTAACTTCTGGATGAGAGCACGGGTAAGTGTGCGGAGTTGCCCCTCGGCTTTCGGAGTGAGTTTCCCCTCGACGAATGCGCCACGCCAAGACCGGACCAATTGATTAACGTCGATGGTGAACGTTTGATAGTACATCCCGCTCGTAAGAGATTGGTACCCCATATGTGCAGAGCCGCTATTGTTGAGTTCGTCAACAGCAGTGAAGAAATCAAGTGTCGTCTTCATTTGATGCGTTCCAACAGCATGGCTTACGGCAATCGCGGCATGGGTTTGTATGTTGCTTTGGGCCGCGAACATGCGACCAAACGCGGCAATATCTAACATGGTGCTAGTTGCGTCCAAGGGGTGATCGGGGTCTTGCTCAACGAGCTTTGTGAAAAGTGTTTTAAGGTACGTTTCTTCTGCGGCTCTAACACTTTCCATGAAGGAGGAGTCCTTTTGTGACTCTTTGAGTAGTCCAGTTGCTAGAGCGTTGATTTCCTCCATGCTCAGTAGCATTACGGCGTCTTTTGCCTCGTCGCCGGTAGGGGTCACTTCATCGGTATCGCTGGTTGCTTTTTTCGGCTTGGAAGGCTTGCTCGGCTTTGACGAGTAAAGGCCCCTGACCGCAACGTTCTGACCGATGTCAGCTAATTGCGCGATCGTTTCCGCGCTGACGTCCAGCTGTGGGTCGTTCGCAACTATTTCTGTCATGATCTCGTTGAGTAGGTGTTCCCAATCTCGTGCTCTGAGGCTTTGTTCATTCCCTGCTTGTGTTTCCAGGAAAGCCAAACGTGCCGCGTGCTTCATTGACTGGCTGGAAAGCCGCCCACGAGTCACTCCACCATAAATGGTGTTCTTTGGTTGCCCACTTTCATCCCGATTGAGGTTGTGTAGAGGCAGGTCAATGAGTTTATGCACCGTAATGAATCGTTTTGTCATTCTGTTCTCCTAATCGAATCGAGTTTGCTATTGCTTGTAAAAGTCGTACATGATTTGGTTGCGCTGGTCCGTTGACTTTTCGCTGATCCCCTTGCCCCAGTAAATAAAGGTTCTGGCCAGCGAGTAGTAGGGGACCGGAATTCCCGAGTCCGCACACCGGTCTGACAGTGAGGCAACAAGGACAGCAAGCTGGTCCACGTCAAAAACCGGGAACGAGTTCACCATCGTGGCGATAGGTGTTTCCGCGAACCCACGCCCGTTTAATTGTGTTTTATTGAGTCTTCTGATTGCCTGGCCGATGCTGATTCCTGAAGCATTTGGCGCCTTGCAGGACGCCGCCACAGCCATTGCCCTGCGAGCACCTCGCTGAGCGAGAGAATTTAGGGAATCGTCCCCGCTTGATAGCCAATACTGTGTGTAGGGGTAGGCGAGGTGCTCAGTTTCAACCAGGAGCCCTTTTTTGATAGACGCGAGCTGCCCCGCGAATGACGGGTCGTTTTTTCGCGCGAGAATTTCCCCTAAACCTGTTGCCCATGCGGATGCTTCTATTTCTGCCGTGTTACTGCCCATTTTTGACCTTCCTGCCTGCTATTGGTTTTGTGACCAGTTTTCTTTCGAGGATCCCCTGCTGCTCCGCGTGTATCATGATTGTCGCTGGAGTCCTGTAGGGGGCTGAGACTTCTTTGAAGGTTTGGATTGCAGACCTTGCCACAAGTTCCTGCAGGCTGGCTTCGTCTGGAGGGAGTGAATCTCCTTGCCGCGCCTGTGAAGCAATATCTTCCAGTATTGTTCTGATCCGCTTCTCAAACGAGACTTTGGCAGTGGCGATGAGAGTCGCATTAATTTTGTTGTCGTTCATGACAATGTGGGTGAGAGCAGTATTCAGTTCTTTCTCCGCTCTGGTTTTCGCCACACCTAGAGAATTTATACTCTGAATAACGCCTACTTTGCCATCCCCTCCAAGGCTTTCGGGGAATAGCAGTTTGCTGTCTGGGCTGATCCAGGTGATGCTGGTGAAAGCTATGGAACTCATAGTCCCGAACCATTTAGAGGCCATGATTTCTAATGTGAAGCCATTCTTGATACTGGGCACCAACGCTCGGGTGCTAGTTAACTCGAGAGCTAATTTGGAGAGATCATTCTTATGCCAGTCAAAATAGTTGCTGATGGACAAGTTCGTTCCGTCCGGCGTGATTCTCATATTGGTGACTACTGCGGGACCGCTGGGGGTGCCTTCTTTCTTTCTCTTCCCCTCTACTTCGAATGACAAGATAGTTGGGTCCTGGGCTAGCAAGGGCCCGATACGGTTCGCGGCGGCCCTCGCTTCGGCTCCTTCTTCTGTGGCGACGCTCTTCTTTTCAGCCCAACCTGGTGTGTTAATGCTCGCGCCAGAAAGGTACCTCACAGGTTTCCCGTTTTCATCCCACCCAATGAGTGGACGATTCCCGGCGTAGGTCGCTATCCACAGTGAGCCGGCAACGCTCCCGGGGTTTGGTTGTGCTTGCTGGTTCAACCACACAGGTTCATGTTCAGGTTGTAGCCACGCAATGGGGATGTTGGCGAGCAGCGTCTCTACCAATGTTGGACCTACCCACCAGAAAAAAGTCCCTCCGAAGCCTTTCATGGACGTGCCGATGGAGCAGCCAATTTGAGCCTTTTGGCGTTTGTTTTTATCGTTTAACCGAATACCGTCATGTTCGGCGCTGCCGTTCGAGGGCATGCTGTGATACCAATAGGTGACCAAGGTGCGGGTGATGAGCGCCGGATCGGCTGACAAGTCACCGTCGCTCAGTGCTACGTGACAAATGTAGGAACTGTCTCCTGGTTCATGAATGTCCAGCGAGCGGACAGGTGCCCCAATAGTGTTGTCAAGTTGAGTTACCGGGGCTCCTGAAGTTGCCGCCCAGTTCTGCATGAACGGATACACCGGGTCGCCAAGCACCCACTTATCTCCGTATTTGTCAATGAACTTCTGGACGGTTTCAGGATCAAACTTGTAATCCTTGGTCACTTTGCCTTTCTGTGCCCGAACACACATGCAGGTAGCGGCTGCGAGCAACCTGAGCAAGGAATCCCGTTCAAGCGGGAGAACATTTGCGCCAAGACCCGATATTTCATGCGCGTATGTGAGGGTGCTTGTGAGTGAGTACAGTTTTTCTTCACCGTTGTGGATAACGGGGATCCACGGGTCGGTGGCGACGTTAAAGACACGGATTGACCCTGCTGGGTAGTTAGTGTTCATGTGACCAACCTTATGAGTTTGTTGGGGAAAGTTTGGGAGACTCTTTTCCTAGTTCAGATGTGTGACAGAGGCCGAATACATTGTCGTAAAACCAATTATGCTTTTTCAGTTCTCTAACGTCAACGCATTCAACTTGGTTGAGAACGTGGGAGACCGGTTCCCAATCGCAGACTCCTGCGGACTCATGAGAGGCCTCAATGGCCGCAGTTAAGTCACGGCCTTTTCGGGACTCGTTCCTAATATTCGCTGGGATCAAATATCGAATATGTTGGCCTATTGAGGCATTCCCAATTTTGGAGAGTGCACCAGGAATTCCAGGTCCCCGCTGACCCCCTACTTCGCCGCATGCCCATTCTTGGTCGCCAGCGCTGTCATACAGGAACAGCAGTCTGGTCGGCATGTCAATGAACCTAGTTCGCATAAGTTCCTCTTGCACTTCAGCTCCAGTGGTAAGGCTGCAAAGTCTTTCATATCTGCTTTCACTAATGCGCAGGTTTTCAGGATTGAGGGCGTCGGCTAGGTGATTTCGTGACTGGTTCGCCGCGGTGCCGTGCTCAATGATTTCTATGACCTCTGAAGTGGAAGAGTTGCTGCCGTCTGGTTCGAGACTGAATACGCAGGACTCGATAAACTCTTGGACCCCACTAGTCACTTGGATGTGACCCCCGGCGGCTTCTATCCCGGCAAGTGCTCGCGAAAAATCGCCTGCGTGATAGGGCAGTGGGTAATCACTGGGGTTATGTACAACCCGTAGCACTCTCTTTGGCACGGTCATGCCAGAAAATCGTTCCCGCCTAAAGGAATCATTTAGGTTCCGTTGCAGTCGCCCAGCGCGTTGCATGAGACTGGAACCTGGCGCTAAGTCGGTAGCGAGAAAATCACAATCAATGTCGAGGGATAGCTCAGCTACCTGTGTCGCAATAACGGTTACCGGTGCTTCTCCAACACGATCGGGGGCCAGTGCATTGATGAGTTTTTGTTCGGTCTGAGAGCGATGCCCCTTCGTCATTCGAGAGTGTAAAACAATCAGTTCTCCACAGTCTGGGTCGTGTTTTATTTCCTCAGCCACGCTAATCGCTCTACCGATCGTGTTCCTTATCACTCCGATGCGAGCCAGGGAACCATTGGATGCTTTGCGTGTTTCCCTTATCCACGCCACATGTTCGCTACGAGTTTCCTGTTCAGTGGCCTTAACATCGACGTGTAATTCGTATTTAGTGATCGCCGTAATATCACTGGACGTGACCACTCGTTGGCCGTCGCTACTGACTGCGAAAACACCATGCCACGGGTAGCCTTGGTGCGGTCGGTCGGTCCATTTTCCTTCCGTCCCTTCGGGGAGACTCGGTGCGAGATACGCGTCCACAAACTTGTTGGTGATACCTCGACTAAGCGTGGCTGAAAGCAAGGTCACCCGTGCACCCACTACGCCCAACCAAGACAGAATGTCGACCAAGAGTACTTGCTGGTAATGGTCAAGTGTGTGGACTTCGTCCACAACAACGTGATGATTCGCTAGGCACAGTAAACGTAAAGCAGCATGCTTTCTAGGTAAAGCACCTGAAAGAACCTGATCGACCGTAACCACGCTTAGGGGAGCTGCGAGGCGCCGGTTAGAAGAAGAGAACCAATCGTATCCTGGGACTGCAGGGTTGGCCTCGCCTAAGAGATTGCTTTCGTAAGCCGCGTATTGGTGAGCGATCGTGAAACCTAAACCAGTGTGCTGCTTGCGCAGCCGGTTGGCCATGGAGTCCGTTGTCGTTTGAGTTGGTAGCGCAATCATTAAGTGCTCGCCCGGTTGGGCAACGTGACGCAAGAGTGCGGCCTCGGTTTTACCTTCACCCATTGGGCAGGTCACAACCCATAAGCCTTTCTTGCTACCAACATCATCCATCGCAACTTGTTGAATGACCCGCGGATCCATCTCGCCCAAGATGGCTCGCTCAATTTGACCTGTGGCGGTTTCGTTGTTATTGAAAACCCCGTCGACTGCGAGTGTCTCCCGAACGTAGGCGTGTACTTCGTCTCGCCTGGCATCAGTCCACTCCCCTGGTGTAATTGGCGTGCCATGCTCCTCAAGTTGCTTGTGACCCCCCACCCTAATCTGGTCGCTGGAAGACAACCAGTCAGCAAGCACCGTCAGTCCGGTTAACAGAATAATTGCCGGAAGTAAATCTTTGCCCTCCGCCGCTATGAAAGCATTATGGAATCCGTTCCCGCCAGTGACAAGCGAAGACACCAATCCCACAAGATTTTGCTGAGCCGGATCCCATTCCTCGCCACTAACTTGCGTGTTCGCGTACTCGGCGACTTCAGGGTCACTCTCACTATCCGCGACCCAATTGCCGTGATGCCCACCGCAGACGGCCGCGAACCAAAACTCAGACAAGGGGTCGGCGCCGTCAGGGGCTTGCCCGGCCAAGGCGATGTGCGACACAAATTCGTGCCTCCACCTGGCATCCAAATACGCGGGGAGTTTCCGCTCGTCAAGAGGAGTGAAACCCGATTTTGGTGCCCAAGCTACGTCTTCGAGACTGCCCTTGCCTGCCCTCCGTTTGAACTGAAACAACGGATTGGCCTTCCCTACATCATGACAACCAGCGACCGCTAACGAAACTTCGCGCCCTTGTCCAGAAAATATTCCATTCAGATACTCTTTTAGATTCTCTGACAACCACAGATCCCATACGGCTTCAGCGGTTAAGACTGTGTCCAGAAGGTGTGCGGGAAGTGGGTACGCGTTCGAAAATCTGCAGCCGCCGAAGCGATTTTCCTCCCCAACTTGGCCCTTCGCCCACAGGTCCCAAGTATGAGCGTGCTCAGGCGGCGCAAATGCATTGGCATCAGTTCGGTTCTTGTCCATAGCAAAACCTTCGCACAGGTGTCTGACAACGGGCGGGACTAACGAATACTTCACTTGAGGTGCGTCAAGTTTCTTTGATACTTTTTTAGGACTCTCCACTTAACCGGACTACCCTTGGGTCATGTTCTCGATGCACGGCGGCCAGAACTATCGGCGGTCGGTGGGTGAGTTCCTGGCTTGGTTCGGCACGGACGAGGACTCCCGGGACTATTTGGCGTGGCTGCGCTGGACGTCGGCCATGATCCGGTGCGCTACCGGCAGCTGATCAAGCGGCCCAGGCCCCGCCCTATGCCGCCACGGCCGCCCGATATGACAGGACACCCGCGCAGCATCGATCTTCCCCGCGCGGATCACCCTTGGCGACACTCTCACCAGTGCCAGTCCGGTTAAGTGGAGAGCCCTAACTTTTTTAATGATTTGTGACTGTTGCTATGCCTCGGTTGCGGTCTTGGTGCGCTCATTCACGACCCGCTCAGGTGTCAACTAGACCCTGGGCAGACCCGTTTGCCGAATACTGAAGTTCCTCAATAGTTGAAAGAATCGGGCCGTTTTGCACGCCGCTGCAACAATGGCCACAAGGTTTCGGCACCGCCCTGACGCACGATATTGCCCAGAAATTGCCAACCCAGTGCGACACGGTCATGCTATTCACCGAAGCAAGCAATATGGACAACAACAGTATTTATCAAAGGCTTGGCTTTGAATTACGCGGTAAATTGACCGAGTTGAAAACTGAGCAAAATATGATTCCGCGAAAATAAATGAAGACCCAACTGAAGTAATCAGCGGGCCTTCACCAGAATTGCGAACGGAGAGACCTGCCTCCGCCTTCCTTTATAGTTTACCCCATGGTCTCCGACAATGAGAATACCGGGAGAACAGAATCTCTTGCCAATCTCATTAGCCAAGCGCGACTAAGCCCATATCTCGAGAAATCCAATGGAAACCTACGTTCAGCCATCAAGCTGTACCAGTCGAATATCGAACTCTCTGGAGCGGTTTATGAAACGCTTCACGTAGTCGAAGTAGTCCTTCGCAATACCATCGACCTTCAGCTTGCTACCTGGAATGGGACTCAAACGAATCGAGAAACTAGTCAGCCATACGACCCTGATTGGTTGCTCGATCCGTCGCCACTTTTGCAGCGACTCCTTCACCGAGATATCGAAAGGGCACGTAGGAACGCGGTTAAAGCCGTCGCAAGGAGGGTCCGTGATGCACGCACTCCCAATCACAACGATGTGCTTGCTCAGCTTTCGTTCGGGACTTGGCGGTTCCTAATGCCAGGGAAAGATCCAGGACGGCAACTGCTCTGGAGAGAGGCAATCCACCTCGCCTTTCCATATCTTCAATCCGACAAAAGAGTTTTGGAACTCAAGGTGCAAGGAGTCCATCAACTTCGAAACCGCGTAGCTCACCTCGAACCCTTACTGAGTCCTGATTTCGTTGAGACCGAGTTTGCGAATATGCGCTTTATTTTGGCTGTGATCAATCCCGAAATGGAAACCTGGATGGTCTCCCGACAGCGAGTTACTTCCATTCTGAGGCGGCAACAAATGCTGCCCCCCGGGGGGCAGCGGGACTAACCCTCCCTCATGCAACCTGACGCTTTCTTACCCAATTTATAGGGGAAAGGGGTTCTAGCGCGGGTTCAAGTCCCGTCACTCACCCCATTAGTTCCCTCACAGATGGATAGCCCGTGCTCCCAGGCACCCCATTATTCCGCGTCCCCATTCCATTTTTTTTCAGGAATTGGTGCTAAAGCCCTCGAGCAATTAAGAGCCCAAGAAACCCCACCTTGCGGCCATCAGTATTTTGCCTTCGATGTGGGCAAGCCTGCACTCAAATTGTGGGAGCTACGAGCTCAAAGATGGTGCGGCACCAGCCCAAACCTCACGCTCAAAGAAGCTGCGGCACATCGGCATCTTGACATGAGTCAGCAGGGTCACTCACGAGGAAACAGCCTCGCATCACAATCTATGGAGAGGATTTCGCAACGCTGAGCGGCACACGCAAGCGTGTCGCCTTCGTCACCGAAATTGATCTCATCCGTTAGGCGTTGGTCTGGAAGTAGTCGAACACCTTGTCGACCGCTTCGTTGACTGGGTCCGGGAGTGCGAGCAGGAGTTGTACTCGCCAATTCGATCAGTCCGTGTCATGCCCAGGACAACGCTGAGCCGCAAGTAGTATGGATACATGATTGATTCTGCAAGCGTCGAATGGACTGCCAGCCTGACTGTCGAAGGGGCCACCAAAGCGCTGCGAGCCGCGCTCTTGCAACTCGAGGGCGACGTTTCCGACTCTGGTGGGGACGGCACCCTCGCAGCAGACTTCGGTTCCCGCCTGCAGTTGAGGATGCTGGGTGTATTGGTCCCGGGAGGCGAGGAGCGGCTTCCATTGCACTGCAACCTTGAGGTGCGGCCGGGTGTCGGGCCAGATGATTGCAGGGTTCGCGTGGAGATGCGCGCCACGAATACCGGTTACCTCTTCCAGCTCGACAAAGTCGACAAGATGTACTCGGAGAAGTTCGATGCCATTGTCACCGCACTGCAAACTGCTACCGCTTGACGGGCTCAAAAGGACAACGAGCCACCCGCTGAATTTCCGGGCAGTATTCATCACTGGAGCCGTTGGTAAGTCGACCATCGCAGCGTGAGTTTATAAAGATCATTAGGACCGAAGGGTGCCGCCGGCTCAAGCTTGGGTGGTGGTGCAGCGTTACCGGGTCGTCGCCGCCAATCCCGTTCCGCGCATCGCTCGCTGGTTTAGGCGAATGAAGTTCGGGCTACCCAGTCCGCTGGCAGAGTCGTAGCCCACCTGTGCTTGGCAGCATCCCGGGATGTTGATCGACCCAGGTGCATACTCGACCGGGTACTGGTTGTTCCCAGTGGTCACGTCGTAAACGGCCAGTGGATGCGCCCGAACAGTGTCGTACAGCCAAGGATTGATGAACCCAAGAGGTGGTTGGCCTTGGGCGCGCAGTCGGGACGAGATCATCGCGAAGCCGGCCGCCAGCAGCGGACTGGCTTGGCTCGTGCCCGCAAGCGGCCCAACCGGTTTTCCGCCGAAGCTGATCACGGTACCCGGTGAGGTGGCAGCGAGAGCGGAAATGTCCGGGACCGAGCGGACTCCCGAGCCGGATATTGAGCCCTGATACCAGGGGGCGTCGAAAAATGCGCTGGGCCCACCTGTGGCCACCGCATTGCCGGTCAAACCATATTGCAGGTCGTTCCAGACCGACTCCCCGATGCGGACGTTGCCCGAACCCAAGGTGAGCTGCGTTCCGCCCGCCGCCGTGACGAAGGCCGATGAGCCAGGGTACTCAACTGTTGGCGCTGCGTGGGTGGATAATTCGGGTCCTGAAGCTTGACAGGCTGAAGAGCCGGTGTCACCCGCAGCAACGAACAAGGACGTGCCTACTACCGCGGAGAACTGCAGCAGCGCCTCCACGGTCTCGATCGAGCCCACTGTATTTTGCGAGCTGAGCTCGCACGTCCCAAACGAGTTCGTGATCACGTCTGGCGGCGTCGACCAGGCCGTCAGCGCCATGGAATACGCGTCGATGAATCCTGGCGTGTTGTTATTGACCTGCACCAGTCGCGTCGTCTTCGCATTTCGCAGTGCCCATGCGACCGTCTGCAGGTCCAGTGCCGTCTCCAGGCTCAGAGACACGATCGGCTGGTCGATGCCGACACCGGTTTTGACATCTACCGTGGGGGCCGAATGGCCGAAGCACTTCGCGGTTGCGTCGACGTCCTGCTGGGAAAATCCGCCGCCCAGGCTTAGCACCGCCACCCGATCACCGGCAGCCTTTCCATAACCGGCTTGCAGGGCATTCAGGCCGTAGACCTGCGACAGCTGATCGGGGGTATAGGTCATCGTCGACAACGGCGTGTCAGCCAGGCAGGTCGTGCCAAGTGGCGAGCCGCCATTGGTCGGCGGCTTCTGAGTCCCGTCACTGGGATAGATCAGACTCCTCGCAGTCCGTGACGCCGGCGGCGCCGGCGGAATGCCCGCGACATCCAGACTCGCCACATACTCGAAGTACTCCGGAATGATCCAGGTAGCGACACCGCCCAGGCTTGCAGGAAGTCCCGCGAGACCATCTCCGGCGGGATTGCCGAATCCGAACTTGTTGAACGGTGCAAAATCGAGCGACTGGGCGGATCCCGCAGATGCGGGTTGGAAATCGATGGACGATCCCATAACCTGCTGCCACGCTTCGACGTCTCCGGTGACCCGGGCGAATAGCCGCGTGCCGTCAATTTCGACGGAGAGGCCAGCCGGGCGGACCTTGGCGGCGAGCATGCGAGCGGACTTATTCGTCGCGCCGTAGGCCTCCGCTGCCGTCTCGACGTCGAGGTATTTACGGTAGCCGTCCCGTTTCGGGGTGCTGGCCCTCATCGCTGCGGCCTCCAGTGCCTTGGCCCGGAACGGCAGACCAACCAAGAAGGTTACGCTTTCCCCGGGATCAGCCACGGGCGCAGCAGTTTCCGCCTCCGCCGGGGCACCCACCAATCCGGCCAGGACGACCCCGGCTGCGGTCAGGGTGGACAGTGCGATCCGGCGGCCCGGTAGACAACTCATTCGATCACCCTAGCGAAGTTGTTATTCGTATTGCAGCGTTTTGAGAACCGGTGGGCGACGAGCGACGCTGATTACAAGAAGATCTGCACCCTGCACACACTTGACCCGCCCCTCAGTCTGCCCTAGGTTGAAGCGGCTAAGGATTTAAACCGCCATTAATTAGGTCAAATCGCTGGAATCGAGAGCAACGATGAGTATTGAAAAATCAGACCTCGAGGAATTGTCGAGGAGTTGGTTTGACGCCGTTCGAGACGGCATCGCAAGCGAGGAAACTCTCGCAGATCACTTCATGCATCCCACAGGCCAAGCGGTCGCGCCCGATGGCACGTGTTTTGACGCCTCCGCGCAACGGAAGCTGCACAAACGTTTCCTAAATGAAAGACATGTCTTGGGCGAGTTTGAACTAGTCCAGATCTGTGACGCTCCCGAACGAGCGCGGGCGAAAGGTTGGGTCTACTTCGAGGCTCTCTACAAAGATCATCCTGAACGCGGAATGCTGAAGAGCATTGTGGGCGAGGAGTACATCATCGAGCGCTGCGTCGACGGGAAGTTGCGGTTCATTCAGTACAACTCCACCTTCTTCGCGCCGTTGCCGGGATCTGCTCCATTCGACATCAGTTGACGCTACGACCTCTCGCGCAACGACTTTCAATAAATGGCAGATACGGTCGAGGTTCCATGGGCGCATCCCGGTGAACGGGTCTCGATCTGAGCGGACCATCGCTTTGTCCAACTTTGCTTGCCAATGGTGTGCTCGTTTGCGTGGTTGGCTTGTGACACTAGTTGCTAGGTCACACCGATAAGTCGACTCACGACGGTAATCGTTATGAGACTCAGGCTTACACAGTTTTCTGCGTCAGCATGTCCTCGGAGTGGCTGTCGAGACCGGCCGATCGCCGTAAACCACGGCCGCCGGTTGACATGAGCACAACGATGAATAGCACTGCTCCCACCAAAACGATCATGGTTCCCGACGGTACGCCCGCGTAGTAACTGACGTACATGCCGATCAGTCCGCACAGCATTCCAATTACGGTGCTGTAGGCGAGCATGCGGCCGAACGAGTCGGTCAGCATCCGTGCGATAACCGCGGGGATCACCAGCATGGCTGCTACCAGGGTCACACCGATGACGGTTAAAGTCGCCAGGATTGCCAGTGAGAGCACCACCATCAGTGCGGCCTCGATGCGCCCCACGTTGACTCCGGATACGGCTGCCACTTCGGGATCGAACGTGCTAAATAGCAGCGCACGGTAGCGCAACAGGACGAAACTCACCGTGAGGAACGACACCGCCACGAGGCCGACAATCTGGCCGGTATTGATTCCGAGAATGCTGCCGAAGAGTGCGTTTTCAAAGGAAGGACCGCTCGTGCCGAATTTCGCGAAGAGCGCCACTCCGAGGGCAAACGAGGCGATCGTGATCACGCCGATGGCCGCGTCCGCCCCCACCCGACTGCGCCTAGTGACAGTCGTGATGGCCAGTGCCGACGCAATGCCCCACAGTCCGGCGCCAATCGCGTAGAACTGCGCTGCGAACAACTGCATCGCCGCGAAGCCCCCAAAGATTGAGTGCGACAGGCCATGACCGATGTAGCTCATGCCCCGGAGCACGATGTAGACACCGATCAGCCCGAGCAATGCACCGGACAGGCTGGCGACGATCAGTCCCTTTTGAAAGAAGGCGTATCCCAATGGCTCGAGGAGTGTTTCCACGTCAGCGCCTCAATCCCGGAGTGAACGAGGTCGGCGACTCGTCAACGACAACGCGAATGCCGAGGTGCTCGAGGACCTCCATGCGAGCACCGAAGGTGCGCTCGAGAACCGTTGGGGTGATGACCTCGCTTGGGGTGCCGTCCGCCACGATCCGGTGATTAACGCACACGAGGTGGGGTAGGTGAGTGGCCATTCCATTGAGGTCATGGGTGGTCAGGACGATGGCCACGCCGTCCTCGTGCAGGTCAGCGAGCAGGTGCAGGATGTCGTGCCGCGTGGAGATGTCAACGCCGCTGGTCGGCTCGTCCAGGAGCAGAACCTGAGGCTGCCGCAGTAGCGCACGCGCTAGGAACATGCGCTGCTGCTGGCCACCCGAGAGCTCGCGAATGTGCCGCTCCCCAAGGTCGCCAATACCTAACCGATCCAGAACCGCGGCCACGCTGGCTTTCTCTGACGCGCTCGCCCAAGGAAGTCGCCGACCGGACTTGCGCGACATGAGGACGCATTCGAAAACGGTGACCGGGAAATTCCAGTTGACCGTCTCCAATTGCGGAACGTAAGCCACGCGCAGTCCCGGCGCTCGCCACACGGTGCCCGCCACCGGAGCCAGCGTCTGAAGTAGGAGCCGCAACAAGGTGGTCTTGCCTGCACCGGACGGACCAACGATTCCCGTGAACTGGTCCTCGTGGACGTGGAAGGACACGTCGTCGAGCACCCGATGATGACCGTAACTGGCAGCGACGCCTTCGAGCCGGATAAGTTCAGGCCCTACACCGGTGCCGGTCAATGCATTCGATTCGTCATTGCGGGTAGACCGCACTGTCGGAAGTGTTTGGTGTGAGTTTGATGGCATCGAGTTGGGTTGGAGTACCCCCCAAGCCGGCGACCATGGTGCGGTAGTTGTACTTCATCAGGCCCAGCCACGAGTGCTCTGGGTCACCGGGGCCGCCGGGTAAATCGTCGTCACGCAATGAGTCCTCGTAGCGAGCTCCAGTAGCGCGCCCGACTTCCTCGAGGACGGCTGATGGAAACACCTCGGAGCCGAAAATGGTCGGAACTTTTTGGGCGATAACTTGGTCGATCAGGCTCGCGACTTCGGAGGGTGCGGGATCGGAGAAGTTCTTGGGTTGAAGGGCGCCAATAACCTTCCACCCAAAGTTTTTGGCGAAGTACGCGTAAGCGTCGTGATAAGTCAGTAACTTCAGATTGCCCGGTGGGACGCTCTGCTGATCGGCGGCCATCGCGGCACCGAGCGCCGTGGCCTCTTTCTCGAAGGCGGCGTAGTTGGTCGCGTAGTAGGAGGTGTTCTCCGGGTCGAGTGCACTGAGCTCGTCACGGATCACTCCGGCGTACTTGATCGCGTAGCCTGGGTCAGTCCACAGGTGCGGATTGGGCTTGCCTTCCTCTTTCGGGAAGGAGAAGTCGTAAATATAATCGGACTCGGGGAGGACCATCGTGCCGATCTCGACGATTTTGGTGTCGTCCTTTTTGTTGGTCTCGGCCAGGTCGATCGTTGGGTCCTCAAGTTTGAGACCGTTGACGAGAATGAGATCCGCATTGCTGAGCAACTTGACGACCGCAGGGGCAGGCTCGAACGTGTGGCTATTGGTGCCCTCAGGGACGATGCCCTCAACCCGTGCGCGGTCCCCCGCGATGGCCGAGGCGATGGAGGTGATCGGGGAGACCGTTGTCGCCACAAGGGGTCGTTGGTCCGCGCTGGCCGAGTCAGCGTTCGCCCCCGATGAGCATGCCGAGAGGGATAGCATCAATGCTGCCGCAAAGATTCCATATCTCGTTTTTATCACCCTTGAATTATAAGCGGGTTTTCGGTTTCTGCAAATCTTTTGCAACTGCATACTCCCCGCGACTGTACCCACATTTTTAACGAGTGAAAAGTCGAATGATCTTGTCATCAGCAGGGCGCGGGCTTCCTCGCCCATCGGTATTGCTCGTCATTACCCAGAGTGAACCATCAGGCGCCTTTGCAATAGTGCGCAATCGTCCTCGATCACCCAAATCCCACGATTTAGCTTTGCGGGTTTGTGCGCCCCTGATCGGGACCTGCCATAGACGCTCGCCGCGCAGGCTGGCCACGTAAACGATATCGTTTTTGATTGCAATGCCACTGGGTGAAGCCGTCGAGGTCGGTGACCACACGGTCACCGGGTTAATAAAACGTGCACCGTCGCCGCGCCCCTCGACCCGCGGCCAGCCATAGTTGCCCCCGAGTACCAACAGGTTCAACTCATCTGCCTCCCGTTCACCAAACTCACTCGCCCACACACGTCCCTTACTATCCGCGTCAAGGCCCTGCGCATTTCGGTGTCCCAACGTGAACATGGGAGATCCCGATCGCGGATTACCAGCGGCTGGCCGACCGTTGAAGTCCACCCGGAGCACCTTGCCGGCAAGTGATCGAGGGTTTTGAGCACTCTGCGGATTACCGGCATCTCCCGTTGCTATGAACAGGGTCTGATCGGCTCCGACGAGAAGACGCCCACCGTTGTGATACGTCGCTTTAGGTATTCCGGTGACGATGGCCTGCTGCCTACCGAGACGCTTTCCGCCTTCAAGTAGTGGAACCCGCACCACCCGGTTGTCGGAGCGCGAAGTGAGGTAGGCGAAGAGCACGGGAGTGCTATTACCTTGCGGAGTGGCTACCGCTATTCCGAGGAGTCCACCTTCACCTGCCGGCACCACACCCTTAATGCGTCCAACCGTGGAGTGCTAGACGCGTGCTGACCTCGCTCTTCACGCAGGCCACTGATCACCCGTCGAAAGGCAAAATGATTCGCGGGATAGCCGCCTTCCAGGTCTGGATCCCACAACCCCTGATTCTCGTCAAAGGTCATGGAAAAATCCGCACGGGACTCTCTGAAGTTTTCTTGCTCATTTAGCCCTCGTCTTCCCTGGGTGACATAAAGCATGATCTATTTTTCCGGTATATTAAATCATCTATAAGATTGTGTCAACCGGACACTCCGATTGCGCAAAGTGTGGAGAGACGGCCAAATCTGAGTCGACGCCAGCGGCTGCATAAATGGCGCGCTACAACTTTCATGATTAATCGAAGAGCATCTGAAAAGGGAAGGCAACGCCAACTTTCAACACGGACTACGGCACTATATGGACATGTCCGGGGAGATTGATGATGCAGAGCACCATTGGACGCTTCTCACAAATCACGGTCGGATTCTGCTGATCATTGCGCGGGACCAAGGGTTAAGAATCCGAGACGTTGCGCACGCCGCGGGAGTGACCGAGCGACGGGCACAGTCGATAATTGTGGACCTTGAACATGCTGGTTACATCAGCAAAAAGCGCGAGGGCCGGCGCAACGTCTATTCGGTAAACCGCAAACGCCCATTTCGTCATCCCGCCGAATCAGGACACAAAGTCGGTGAATTAATCGACCTGTTTGCCATCCCGATTGAGTAGCTTTGAGCAGTTACTCGAGGCGCGTTGCGGCACTAGCGACACAGCACCGGAAAGAGTCTGTTATCGCCCCAGCATTCGCTGAAATTACGGGACTAACGGTTATTGTTGCAGGGATAGACACGCCACAATCAATTAGCAGCACGCATGCCAAGGTCAGATCCAGGTTAAGGCATGAAGACTGGCAGCGAGCTGGGATTGAATCCTGTGGGGTAGCGGCTGGTCACCAATTCGTAGTAGTCCGAGCCCCTCTCTGTCAGTCTGGCGTGAGACACCCAGGGTGAAGCGGCACTGTGGAACACGAAAATCTGACATGACCCTGCGACCACACAGATTCACCAGTCGTGATGACGTTCACCACTTGCACTACCCAAAAATTCGCGGCACCGAAACAGACACGGATCTCGTGTTGTTGTGCAGTTCGTGTCATGACATCGTGCACACCTCCATCGACAACTCTCCCGCATGGCGCAGGGCCGATCGCAGAGCAGCGACTTGGGAGATTCTTGCGAGTCTGCGCGCAGTGCATTGAAGCACTGCGACATATTGGCTTCCGTGAAGTAGAAGAATGCCCAGATGCGCCGCGAACCTCGGCCATGCCCACTTCCGACCGCGGCGGAGGGGACCTGACGAGAACTGTCCGTCAGAAGGAGCCATCCACGGCGTGGCTAGATGCCCAGTTCACTGTGCGTTCCCAATCGGTACAGGTCAAGCCGCCCGGCATCATGCCTGTCGGCGAAGTTCGCCTATCCCATCAGTTGCCTCACGTTGAGACGTTCTCGTAGTTGCCAGTATCAGACTCGTTGTCGTCGCTTCGTGAGAACACTGCCTAAGATCCCTTAGTTGGGGTCACAACGACCTTCGGGGGAGAGCGTCAGACAAGTAGCCGGGCCGATCACTGGTCGAGCGGCCACCTGAACTCACGGGTTGCCAAACAGTTGGTGGACCTCAGTCGGCCGAGCGTTGTTGACAGGGCAACGCTGAGAGGTAGGATTTAGTCCTACTCTCTGGAGGGGTGGCTATGCGGACCACGAAACAGTTAAGTATCACTCTGCCTACGGATATGGCCGCCGCGATAAAAGAGCGCGTCGCATCTGGCGCGTACGCCAGCGAAAGCGAAGTTATCCGCGATGGTTTGCGCGCGCTGTTCGCTCGTGACGAGGCAATGGAAACGTGGTTGGGAACCGAGGTAGTGGCCGCGATTAACGCGATCGCCGCTGACCCGTCGCGCGGCGTGACCCCGGATGAAGTGCGCGCAACGCTGCGCGAGAACGCCTCGCGCCGTGAACGGTCCGCGCAACGGTGACCTACCGCGTAATCTTCACCCCCCGAAGCGACCCAGCAGTTGGTAGACCTGGATGACTACCTGGCAGATGTCGGCGTGCCCGACAACGAGTTTGTCCCCGCGATCGTGGGCTACTGTGAGTCCTTGGCCACGTTCCCGATGCGCGGCCGTGACCGCTCCGACATCAGCCCCGGCCTGCGGGTCATCGGGTACAAGCGCCGAGTCGCGATCGCCTACTCCGTCAACACCGACACCGTGACAATCGCGGGCGTGTTCTACGGCGGCCAGGACTACGAGCCGCGCCTCACCGACTGACATAGACGTCTTCGCGTTCAGTCCCCGAGCTGGGGAACGCCAGGTTCGCCAGAGCAAGTTGGCCCCGGAACGCAAGCCGAAGCTATTTGGCACGTTACCTTGTTGATGTCCCGCTCTCCAGTAAGCCGAAGCTAACAGGCCAGTACAGACCAAAACTACGAGTGCCCGAAATCACCGCGGCATAAACTGAACCAACTGACCCGCACGGTGTCGAGAAACTACACCACTCAGCGGAACGTGACCGTCGGGGGAGCAGTCACCGAAAAGCGCCCGTGAAGCCCCCGGATTTATCCGTGGGGAGGTAAGGGCGTGTTTCACCCAGTGGTTTCCCGTCCAACATTCCCGCGATGTCAGACCCGTGTGAAACATTGTCTGTATGACGACGCTTCGTTTCAATTACC
>JBDNFH010000243.1:0-7748 GCA_041689915.1 Candidatus Nanopelagicales bacterium
CCGTCACCCGTTGTCCTGGTGCGCAGTGGTGGTTTGTCCACGGCAAGACGTTGGTCAAGATCAGCTGTAACCACCTTGCGAACTGATTCGGGTGTATCTACTAATAGTTCGTCGAGAATGAACTCTTTTGTCAAACGGTTAAACGTAAACATGGAAAACATGGAATTACGAAACTGCAGGAGCATGGTTCCACCCGGGCGAAGGAACGCATCCATTGAAGCGACAAAGTCGCGATCGTCGGTGACGTGCGGAATTACACCCAGAGCCATGACCGCATCAAACTCACCGGCACGCTCGCGTTCCATTGCAATTGCGTTTGCGTCTTGAACGTCTAGGTGAGCAATTGCTTCTGGGTCAAAACCGTGGCTTTCCATGTTCGCCTTGGCGTACTTGACCATTTCGGGGGAAACGTCATTACCTGCAACCCGAATACCATCACCCGCGACCGATACCAGGGGAGTTGCATCTCCGACACCGTGTTCGTAGACCGACTTCGCACCGGCCCCTTTGAGGAGATTGCGAACCAACTTGAGTCGAAAAAAGTTTGCGGGGTACTCCTCATTGGTCCAAAGCTTTGATTCGTCGTACTGGTCAGCGTAGGTGGATGCGCTACCGTCGTAGTGAGATGCAACAGTCATTAATTACCCATTCCCGGTGGCACTTCCACCAATAATCCGTGCTCGAGCAATTCTGAAACCAAGATTTCGATTTCACTTTCAGGTCGCTCAAATAACTCGGCCATGTCTTGTACTGAGTGCGATCCGTCAGAGTAGGCGAGCACGTGGGTTCGCATCAGTACTTCGTCAGCCACTGTGCGGGCGTGCATGGTGTGGTAAAGCCCGCGCTTCCCTAACTGCGGTTCACCGAGCACCGTTGTGTGGTAATACGTGGAGTTTTCAAATTCCTTGATACAGTCTTTAACAAGATCAAAACCTCCCTGCAGCCCTGCTGGCGTTACAAAATCAAGGTTGTCCAGCGACGTGTGATACTCACGGTAAGAACCGTATTTGGTCCGCATGAGTGAGATCAGTGGCAGATCAATTCCTGGCGCGCAGTAATTGCGTTCGTCGCTGCCGCGGTCAACGTAGGTGTAAATCTTGGGTTGTGGAGTTCGCATGACAACTCGCTTCGCGATCCGGTCGATAGGTAACCCACCTAAGCGGGACTGCATATAGGAGTAGTCACCTTCATCTCCGATGCAGGTCAAGTTGAAACCGGCCACAACTTTGTTTTTGAGGTGATCGAGATTGCGCGAGAGGTAGGTAATCGAACCGATTGATTCCGGAATGAAGGCGAAGCGGTACGTAAATTTGCGGTGGGGTCGTTCCATGAGCCATTTGGCTAGTGCAACAGCGACTACAGGTCCGGAGAGTTCATTATTTGCTAGCGAGGGGTGACAGACGTAGGTGGAAATAAATACTTCTTGGTCACTCTCCCCCGGTAGGACCCATTCGGCGTAAGTGAGCGAGCCTGGCTCCAAGGTTGCGTCAATAACTGCTCGATAGGTCCCGGGTTCGAGAGTGTCGCGCTGCTGCTGGGTTAAACAAAAACCCCAGGTGGGGTGGTAGTAGCTGGTGACATAGGGGATTGCATCGGGGATTTCCGGGTCTGAATGAAGGAAAGGCTGCAGGTCCTCGAGTTCGAGCTCGAGCTCCACAGGTTCGGAGTAACTGACCACGTGAACATTAGAGTTGGCTAGATCAATGATCTTCTCGCCACTAGGAGCGATCAGGTAGGCGTCCTTGAGGTTCCATTCGTTGGGGACTACCCAATCAAAGACCTGTTCCCCGCTGGGGACTTCATGGATTTCTAGGCCGGGCAAATGCTCACCAATAATTGCGAGAGTTTCACGAACTCCGTCTCCGGTGAGTGAACGATTCAGTGGCCAGAGCCGGTGAGCCAAATCATGCATAAATTGACCTTGCGGAGCCGCACCCATTGGGGTTTTCGAACCATTCGCCACGCGCCCTACGATAGCCGACATGCCGCAGCCAGGAACGGGAGCAAGAGTTCTGTTGGTCGTGGCGACCCTGGGGCGTAGACCCGAATTCTTGGCACAAACCCTTGAATCGATCCGGAGCCAGGAAATTACCGCTGACATTGTCATGGTTGCTCCGCTGGACGCCCCGGGAATTGTGGAGACCGCCCGGCAATTCGGAGCTGAATTACTCGCCGATCCAGGCAGCCTGCCGCTGGCGATTAATCTTGGGATGGCGACTAAATCCGCTCACCACGCGTACGTGAATTGGCTCAATGACGACGATCTACTGCAACCAGGTTCTTTGGCTGCCACGGTTTCCACCCTCGATAACAGTCCTATGGCCAGTGTCGCTTACGGCTCCTGCAGTTATATAAATGAAACTGGTGAAGAGTTGTGGATAAGCAAAGCCGGACCGTGGGCAACCCGCGTACTGTCCTGGGGGCCCGATTTAATCCCACAGCCCGGAATGTTGATTCGAGCTTCTGCTTGGGATCAGGTGGGCGGCCTGGATACCAGTTTTGATCTTGCATTTGATCTCGATTTACTTCTTCGGCTCAAGAAAATTGGGCCACTCATTGATACCGGGATGACAGTTTCTAGCTTTCGCTGGCACGCGGACTCGCTGACAGTTGATGATCGGGCAAAAAATATTACTGAATCCGAGCGGGCGAAGCGGGCTGCACTTTCAAGTGGTGCGCGCAAGGTTGCGTGGATCTGGGAAGCACCTGTGCGGGTGGCCACCAGGCTTGCCGCTCGTGAAGTTCAGCGCCGGGCGCGTAAAATTAACTCACGGTAGGTCCAGACTTTCGCGTAATGCCAACGGGTCCAGAACTGCTCGCGTAAAGCATCTGTTCCCTGCGGATTAAAAATCTCGGTTCGCGCCTGATGAAACTGTTCAAATGATTCGCGCCACTTGTGGGTTGAGACCCCACCGGTTACAAAGCTAGCAATGGGAAAATTTACTTCTGCTGGGTCATCGATGTGTGACAGTTTAAGAAATAGCGCGTAGTCCGCTGAAATTGAATACTTGGCATCAAACCCACCAAGGTCCCGCAGTACTTGGGTTGATGCGAATGTTCCTTGGTGCGGTGGAAAAAGCCCGCGGGCAAAAAAGTTTTTCTTTTCTGCTTGGTAGTCCCAGCGTGGGGTTGTTGTCGAGGCGTTGGTGTCGCTTTCGGTGATTTCGACTGGACCAAAGAGCCAGATTGCATTTTTGTTTTCAAGTTTGTGTGCGACTTTTGCTAGGACGTCGGGTGCATGTAACCGATCACCGGCGTTGAGGAAGTACGTGAATTGCCCGGTTGCAATTTCTAGTCCAGTGTTCATCGCTGGGTAGATTCCACTTGGGGTGCACCACTGGTAGTTGGTGGGAATATCTTCGTGCAACCCGGAATGTTTTAGCAGTTCCAGGATTTCCCTCTGGTCAGCGCTGCTATCAATCACTATTAATTCGAAACCGTGGTTGGTTTGTTCCTTGAGGGAATTGAGACTGGCCGTGAATCCGCCCGGATCGTCTTTGACCACGGTGATAATGCTGAAAAGTTTCGTTTCACTCATGAGTGCATCGACATCTGTTTAATCGGTGCGGGTTCAACCCACCAACAATCGTGGTCGCCCATTTCGTTTGCTTCATAGAGATTCATCAATGCAACATTAAGTTTCCAGTCAATGGACAGCACCGGTTCCATCGGTAGCGCTTTCAGTTCGGTGACCAATTGTTTAATGAATTCACGGGAGTAAAGAATTGCGCAGACCGTGTTGGTGGTGGGACGGCTTGCCAAGTAAACCCCGCGGTTTTCACTCCCCTGCCATTGCGTGTCGGTGCTTTTTGTTAACAAGTGACCAATACCGAGTTGTTCAACACTGAAGGATTCCGAGAGGTTCACAAACGCCGGCGTCCTAGCTGCATTCATAAGTCCATGCAGGCCGTCGGTCAGGTCGGTAAGTTGGGTTGTGAAAGCGTCATCTTCAAGGATCAAAACGTGACTGGCTCCACTTTCAAGTCCACGGTTCATCAGGTCCAAGTGGGAAGCTTCAATGTTGAGTAGTCGAGAAACCAACTTGGGGTTCGGGGAATTGAGCGCATGTTTGATTCGCATGGCCCAGCGAGCACCCAGCCGCAGGCCGTTCTTTATGTATTGCGGCCTAGAGACAAATTTTGAGTAACGTCCTTCCGCCCGGAGTTCAGCCGTGAGGGATCGTTGAACGCTTCGACGATCAGCCGTGACGCCTGAGTGATCTAGGTCATCGGTAATTATGTGGATTCGTGTTACGGCGCCAAATTTAGTTTCTAACTCGTTGGCTAATTGCTGACCTAGCCCTTCTGGCCCTTGGCTCGTAGGGAATTGGGTTTGTGAGTAGCTCACCACGCCTATAAACAGGTTGGGAGAGGTCACGGAAGTAGGCTACCGGTGTGTCAACAGAGATTGTGGGTGAGGAATCGCCTGAGCAGGAGTCCAATAGCCCCCAACCTGGGATGAACGGCAGCCTCAACCATGTTGATATGCCCAGACAAAACATCTTCTGGGCAATTCGCAAGTCAATTAGCATGCTTCCCCCACAAAAACGCACATTGTTATATATAGCGACAGTTATTCAGTTATCGCTTGGGATTTTTGATCTCGTTGGGATTGCATTGATCGGGTTAGTCGCCGCGGTAGCCGTCTCTGGAATCGGTCTAACAACCATCCCAGAGTGGGCGCAAAACATCCTCAACTCTCTCGGCCTTGGTGGCCTCACCGTTTCACAGTTGAGCGTGGTCATTGCGGTAGCCGCGGTAACCATGTTGGTGGTCAAGTCGATTCTCTCGGCACTCATGACGCGAAAAATTCTTCGGTTTCTGGCCGCACGGCAGGCTGATTTGTCAGTCTCGCTCGCCAGTACTTTTCTCAAACGACCACTCTCCGAGGTTCAGAAATGGACCACGTCTGAAGCCATTTACGCACTGGGTACCGGTGCCTCTGGTGCAACGGTTGCTCTGCTTGGATCTGCGATAACGATTGCTGCCGAGCTCTTTTTCTTTACAATTATCGGAGTATCACTATTGATTTACAGCCCGGTCATCACTATTGCGAGTGGGGTTTTCTTTGGGGTAATAATTCTGGTACTCCAAAAAGTCCTTGGGGCGTGGTCAGCAAAAAACGCAGAGACTATAAAAGATACCTCGATCGATACCTATAACGCGGTCGCTGAGGCACTGATCACATACCGGGAGTCCACTGTTCTTGATCGCAGAGACCTTTACATTGAACGGTATTCAGGGGTCATCGAACGCAATGCTGTTGCCACAGCCTCTAACGCCTTCTACCTAGAAGTTCCCAAATATATCCTCGAAGTGGCTCTCTACTCCGGCATGCTTATTCTTGGAGCCATCCAATTCCTAACCCAAGATTGGGCGACGGCTGCTGCGACCGTGGCACTTTTTCTTGCTGCCGGTTCGCGAGTAATCCCCTCCATGTTGCGGCTGCAAGGTGCAGGAATCACAATTCGTAATGCTTCAGTAGCGTCTCAGCCCACTTTTCTTATGTTTGATCAACTTCGAGCCGTTGCTGACACTGAGCATGCATCAGAGCGACCCAAGATTGATATCCCCAAAGAAGCCAACAGAATTCATGGTCGAATTAGAAGCGGCTATCCTGAATTCAATGCTCGAATTGTCGTTGAAGATGTTTCCTTAACTTTTGCGGATGCCACAAAGCCCGTACTTAACAACATTTCATTCACGGTAAATCCTGGTGAGTCTCTGGCTCTCGTTGGAGCGACCGGAGCCGGAAAAAGCACACTCGCCGATTTGATTTTGGGTGTCCTCTCCCCTGACTCAGGCCACGTCACGATCGGAGGTGCCGCCCCGCGTGAGGCAATTACCGCTAACACTGGGGCTATCGCCTACGTCCCGCAAAACGTAGCGTTGATTGCCGGGTCAATTCGTCAAAACGTTGCCTTGGGTCTACCTGAAGCACTGGTCGACGACGATTTAGTTTGGGAAGCACTACGTCGGGCCCACCTTGACCACTTCCTGATCGGTGAACGTGAAGGGATCAGCACACAAATCGGTGAGCGTGGATTTAAAATCAGTGGGGGACAACGCCAGCGTCTAGGAATCGCCCGAGCGCTCTACACCAGACCGAAAATTCTTGTGTTAGACGAAGCGACCAGTGCTCTCGACGCTGAGACCGAACGAGCCATCACGCAAACCCTTTACGAGCTCGAGGGCGCCGTTACCACCGTGACCGTGGCACACCGCTTGGTGACTGTTCAACATGCGGATCAACTTCTCTTCCTTGAAAATGGAATTGTTGAGGCCAGAGGCACTTTCGCTGAGGTGAGATCTCAATCTCCAGCATTTGACCGACAAGCAAAACTACTCGGATTATGAGCAATAATCGTCTCGAAGTGAGTGACGTTTCCGCCGTCGTTTGCACCATGAACTCAATCTCTGGAATCGCCGACTGTTTGAAAAGTTTACGGGAGTCCGGGGTTAATGAAATAGTCGTGGTTGACGCTTCCAGCACTGACGGAACCCGAGAAGTAGCGCTAGAACTTGCTGACCTAGTGGTAAGCGATCCAGGAACCGGGCTTGGGCGGGCTCGTAATACTGGAATTGAAAAAACTACAAAGCCGTTGATTCTCAACATGGGATCAGACAATGTGATGCCCGCTGGTGAAATACAAAAAATGATCGACTACTTGATTGTCAACGAGTTCCAGGGGGTGAGCGCCCAGACAGTCATTGAAGGCGATGACTGGATCTCCAGTGGACTCAATGCCTGGCGTCAGGGACGCTTTCCCGAAGGTGAAGTCTCCATTATTGGTACACCCACGCTCTTTCTTGGGGACTTGTTGCGAGCCAATCCGTATGACCCGACTCGAGTTTTTTCTGACGACTCGGAGTTGTGTGAACGCTGGAGCAATGAATTCGGGGCACGGTTTGGCATCAGTGATGCCGTCTCGCGCGAGATTGGGAAGACCAGTTGGAACGAAGTAAAGGTCCGTTGTCGCATGTATGGAAAGTCAGATGCGGAAAATTACGCGAATGGTCGGAAGAGTGGTTGGACCGTTACTCGTCGAATGCAATCGCTGGCCTACCCCTTCAAGAAGGACTTCCTGACTCCGCTTTCTTCGCCGCACACCAAGGTGACACCAAAGGATTTGGGGTTTCTCTCGGTATTTGTGCTGCTTCGGTATCGGGCCTGGATCGCAGGCTCGCTAAAGCGCTGACTCGCCTAAGTAGCCTATATTTCTATTTAGAGACGCTTTTTCGTGGATTTGTTGCGAAAACTGTGCTCTAATTGGATTCTAGTGGAGAAGGAGTTAGCCGTGCTCATCCGATTTGAAGTCACCAACTTTCGCTCACTGCGCGATGCGACCGAATTATCCATGGTTGCCGTGGATCGGGAACGAGAAATAGTTCGCGACTTCGAAAGCCTGAGCGAGGGGCTTCTACCTGTGGCTGGGATCTACGGGCCGAACGCCTCTGGGAAATCAAATGTCGTGTCAGCACTCGAATGGTTCGTTAATGCCCTTCCGAACTCCCGGCGATACTGGGATGAGTCAATTCCTACCGAACCTTTCATTTTCGATCGGAACTTGAATGAACCGACCAAATTCGAGATTGACATGATGGTAAGGGGAATCCGCTTCACCTACCGGCTAGAACTTGCTCATGATCGCGTTCACCGGGAGGGACTCTGGCATTACCCAAAAGGTCGAAAGCGCAAAATATTTTTACGTGATGGAAAGACTTTTACATTTCAACCAGGCTTATCCG
>JBDNFH010000244.1:0-2464 GCA_041689915.1 Candidatus Nanopelagicales bacterium
AACTCTTCGCCGTTTTGAACGCGACGCAAATATTGCGAAAAATGCGCTTTTGCCTCACGAATCCCAATCTCCATGTAGTCACAATAGCACGTAATTGAGACCACATTTACTTTTCCACAATCCCCAAACTGCCGACAGTTCGTCCCCAGCAATTGAGATTCGCTTTCATATTGAAGACAAATAATTAAAGATGCCCACATGAGCCAACTCCAAGCCAAGGACATTCGGTACCGAAATTGGTACCATCGCCTCATGAGCATGAATCTGCGCCTTTCCGAATCCTTGGCCAACGGCCTCAAAGCACTTTCAAAAGAGACCGGCAAGTCCCAGCAGGAACTGGCCCGGGAAGCAATCTCTGAGTACATCACCAACTACAAGCTGCTGCGTTTCCCGCCAGAGATTCGACACATGATCATTCCGGCTGAGCGGGAATTCGGGGAGTTCTACTCAGACAATCCGGTGACATTGCCACCTGGTGTGACCTCGGAAGGGATCATGCGGGAACTGCGACAAGATCGAATATGAAAAGGGCCGCAACACGAATCTGCTATCTGGATTCCAACGTTCTGATCAGTCGGATCACGCCTGAGCGAAATTCGGATTCAATTGCACATCATCTGCACCAAGCAAGTATCCAAGAATTCACGTTTCTCACCAGTGTCCTTGCAGCCCTTGAGGTAAACCGGTTTCTTCATCGAACCAATAATCCCGCAATGACACCGTCGCAATTTCACGAGCATGAAGCTGACGCACTGGCTGGAACTGAATTGGTGCGACTCAACACACAAATACTCAAGCGGGCTTCCACTTTCCCCTTCCCGCACCTCGGATCCCTGGACTCAATCCACCTTGGCACCGCGCAAGCAGTAGGAGCGTCGCACTTCCTAACGCGCGATCGTCAACTACTTCGCGCATGCGATGAAGTCGGCATCAAGACAACGTTTAGGTGAACCGCGGGCAGGTGGTGGGGTTCTCCGATTCCTATCGGTCAAGAATTGGGGGAACCCTTAAATATCGCGATAAACATCTGATCGATGAGCGGGCGCAAGAACGGTGACTATTTTTTGGGTTCATCGATTGTGTAAATGACTCTGTACGTTCCTCGCAGAGCCGAGCGACGGCCATCAGCCAATGGCAAAAGCCTTTTACCAAGTCGTTGCGGATTGACGAGTAGTGTGCTGGAAATAGATTCAAATGCCAACCATGCAACACTCTCAGGAAGATGCTCAGCAAGTTGCTTTCTAGCCGTTGGTGCGATTCGCAGCTCGTACTTGTTAGGCGACACTGGATGTGCGCTTGCGCTCTTGCATTGCCGCGGTTAGTTCCTCGAGTGTTTCACCTTGGCCTTGAGCAATTTCACTCTCCGACTCCAAAAGTTGCCGAACCAGGGACTGATCTGACAAAACCGCAACCACTCGTGCGAACTCACATCACTTGAGGGACCCATTCTGATCGATTGGGATCCCATACCGCATGAACAACTTGGCCTTCAATAACGGGATCAGAAAACGCAACGATTGACTCGAGCACTGATTCGAAGATTTCCGGTAGTTCAAGGAGTGAAACTCGCAGGCGCCATGCGGCCCATTTAACCTGTCCCAGTTCTGGGTAGCCGGCCAAGGCTTTGCGCAGAGGAGTCAGTTGAGCTCGGCGGTGCTGGGAGACTGAATCAATAGCTCCATGCAGTTCATCGCTAAGGATTGAATACCGACGAGTCAGAGTCCAGATATCGCCGAAGTCCCTCCAACGAGTATTCGCTGTGCCACGCTGGATCGCGGTGATGATCTTCTCTGCATAGATCATGGCCAGCGGGTATCCGGCCATCTCGATCGGTGGTCCACCAAGAAGTCTGGGTATCTGGACGTATTCGGGCGCAGGCCAGATGGGATCGCCAACATTGACATCGACGTGGAAGTTCACTTTCGCGCTTGCCAGCATCGCAGTGACCTTTACCCGAACGCCGGCATATTGGTCATGGTCGCGAATTGTTTGCGCGGATGCCGACTGGTGCGCAAACACGATCCCATCATCCACGGGAACGTTCACTTCGAGGACTTTCCGGACAAGTTGCAAAACTGATGCTGTGTCATTGCTGATGTCTAGGCCCACAAGATCGACGTCGCGGGTCGGACGGCGGGCATTCAGCGCAGCCAGAAGAACACCGCCCTTGAGCACGAATCGTTCATGCACTGGACTCACGGCAAGTCGCGCCAAAAATCCCTCAAGGACGTACAGCTGGAGTATCTCGTCTGTGTTCCGATCCAGATCACGCGAGACCCGCCGAAGCGCAAGGTAAATGGTGCCAGCGGGAGAGTCACCTGACACACGCGTCATAGCAATACCTCCAATGCATGACGGATCGGCGGTAGCGCACGTGGGAAGGACTCCGAAATTTTCAGCAACGTAGATGGTTGTCCACCATTTCGCAGCCACCGGCGTAATGCTTCGTTGGCCAGATCCGAGC
>JBDNFH010000245.1:0-17205 GCA_041689915.1 Candidatus Nanopelagicales bacterium
GGGTACAACTTGCGCTCAATAAAGTACGGGTCAACAAGCGCGACCGCTTCAAGCTGCAAGGCAATGTCCAACAGCGGGTCACTGACATTGAGCGCTTCGAGTACTTCGTAGGCGGTCTTTTTCACTATTGCAGCACGTGGGTCGTAATTTTTGTATACGCGATGTCCGAAGCCCATGAGCTTCACGCCGTCTTCGCGAGCTTTAACTTTCTCAATAAAAGCATCGACGCCTTCGCCTGAATCGTGGATCTCGCTGAGCATTTCCAGTACAGCCTGATTCGCGCCACCGTGAAGTGGTCCAAAAAGCGCCATAATTCCGGCGGAGACACTGGCAAAAAGATTGGCATGAGATGAGCCGACAAGACGCACGGTTGACGTTGAGCAATTCTGTTCGTGGTCTGCGTGCAAAATGAACAATTGATCCAAAGCTCGCACAACAACAGGATTTGCAACATACGGTTCAGCAGGTACCCCGAATGTCATGCGCAGGAAGTTTTCGACAAACCCCAGCGAGTTATCCGGGTAGAGCATTGGCTGCCCGACCGACTTTTTGTAAGCGTAAGCAGCAATTGTTGGGACCTTAGCCAGAAGTCGAATTGTTGAAATCTCAACCTGCTCTTGATCAAATGGATCAAGTGAGTCTTGGTAGAAAGTAGACAAGGCCGAAACAGCCGAGGACAGCACGGGCATGGGATGCGCATCACGCGGGAATCCGTCAAAGAACCGACGTAGGTCTTCATGCAACATGGTGTGCTGGATAATGAGTGATTCAAATTCACTCAACTGAGTTGGCGTTGGCAACTCCCCGTAGATCAACAAATACGAGGTCTCAAGAAATGTGGATTTTTCAGCCAGTTGTTCAATCGGGTAACCGCGGTAGCGAAGGATTCCTTCCTCGCCATTAATAAAAGTAATGGCCGAGGTGCAAGACGCAGTGTTAACAAATCCTGGATCAAGAGTGACATTACCGGTGGTATTGAGTAATGCAGTGATGCCGAGACCATTCTCTCCCTCACTGGATTCAACGATTGGAAGATCAAGGGTCCCACCGGGGTAATTGAGCACATTTTCAGTCACTGCCGCAGACTACCCACTGAACGTTTCCAATGAAAATCCACCTAGGCGGAGTTCGCAAGTCGAGCAACCGCATTCCCAACGGCTGGATCAGTCGCAGTCAGTGCAATACGAACGAATTTCTGGGCTTTCTCCCCGTAGAAGGCGCCAGGAGTCACCAGAATCCCCAATTTGGCAAGTTCACCAACGCTCTCCCAGCACTCCTTGTCTTGGGTTGCCCACAGGTATAACCCGGCCTCACTGTGACGAATCTCAAACCCACGAGCGGTCAATCCACCATAGAGTGCAGCTCGTCTTGAGCGATACCTCGCTTTTTGCTCCTGCACATGTGTGACATCTTGATAGGCCGCAATGGCTGCGTACTGCACAAATGTGGGAACCATCATGCCTAGGTGTTTGCGGATTCCCAGGATCCGATTCACCAATTCGGGGTCTCCCGCCAGCGTCCCGAAACGGTATCCGGCCATATTGGATCGCTTTGAAAGTGAGTGAACCGCGAGCAGTCCGGTGAGGTTTCCGCCATTTACTCGTTGGTCCAAAATAGATACCGGCTCCGTTTCCCAGCCCAGTTCGAAGTAGCACTCGTCACTTGCAATCACCACACCATGTGATTGACCCCATGCGACTAACTGTTGAAGTCTTTCCACAGTCAGAACTTCACCGGTCGGATTCGAAGGCGAATTCAGCCACAACATGGAAACTCGCTGGGTCAACAACTCCGGTGAATCAGTGACTATTACTTCAAGACCGGAAGCGAGTCCACCCACGAGATAGGTCGGGTAAGCGATCTCAGGAATGACTACAACATCACCGGTGCCATAGCCCAGCAGATTAGGGAGGGACGCGACAAGTTCCTTTGAACCAATTGTTGGAAGCACCCCGATGCTGGGCGGTGCTCCCAAGGTGGCTATTGCCCAGTCAACGAACGTTGCCGATAGTTGCGGGATGCCAGCAGTGGTGGGGTACCCCGGTGCATTTGATGCCCGAGTGAGTGCCCGTTGAACAACTAGTGGAGTTGGATCGACCGGCGTGCCCACGGAAAGATCAATAATTCCATCCGGATGTCTGCGCGCGATCTCGGCGAATGGGGCAAGCGTGTCCCAGGGGAAATCCGGTAACTGCGCCCAACGATCTACGCTCACAACAACGTGACCCAACTATTTCTTATTCGTCGTGGGTTTGGGTTTCGATACTTGCCAACAGAGGTGCATCAAAAGTTTGGGCGCCAAGTTTTGCTGCCCCACCGGGTGAACCCAATTCAACAAAAAAGTCAACATTGGCTCCCGTGAATGCCTTATGTTCGGAAGGAACATCGTCTTCGTAGTAAATCGCTTCAACCGGACAAACCGGCTCACATGCGCCACAGTCCACACATTCGTCGGGTTGGATGTAGAGCATGCGATCGCCTTCATAGATGCAATCAACCGGGCACTCTTCAATACAGGACTGGTCCTTGAGGTCTACACAGGGAAGGGTGATGACGTAGGTCACTTTCACTCCAAAAAGTAGGGCGCATCTAGTTTGCGCCGAGTTAGCAAAGGCTGTTGTGCGAGCCCAACTTACCGCCTCCTTGCGCCCGCCCGCACCTACCGTCCCGATAAACGTGCGGGCGTCTAGGCTCAAGGCGTGCGGCTCTATAACACCATGACCCGGGAAATTGATCCTGTTGAAACCACTCACCCAGACATCGCCCGTATTTATGCCTGTGGGCCGACCGTCTACCGGGACGCTCACGTGGGAAATATGCGTACTTTCCTCGTCACCGACTTGATCGCGCGGACCCTGCGCTATGAAGGTCTTCACACGATCGTTGTTCAAAACATCACCGATGTTGGGCACATGGCCGACGACACTGGGCTCGGAAGTGACCGTGAATCAAATCATGACGCACAAGACAAAATGCTGGCCGAGTCTGAAAAGACCGGAAAAACTGCACTCGATATTGCCCAACATTTTGAACGAGAATTTCACCAGAACCTCGCCCGACTCAATATCTATCCTGCGGATCATTACCCAAAAGCAAGTGAGTCAATTGACTCGATGCTCACGTTAATTCATAAACTGATTGATAGTGGAAATGCTTATGTGGGAGCGGATAACTCTGTATATTTTTCAGCAGAGTCTTTCCCAAGTTACGGTGCTTTAAGTGGAAATAGACTCGATGCACTTCGGCCGGGTCACAAATTTGATGCCACAGTGAATGAATCGGCCAAGCAGTTCCATGCCGATTGGGCACTCTGGAAATCAGCGGGCGAAAACCGGACCCAGCTGACCTGGGAGACCCCTTGGGGTCGGGGATTTCCCGGTTGGCACACCGAATGCAGTGCTATGAGTTTAGATCTGCTGGGCGAAAGCATTGACATTCACACTGGAGGAATTGATCTTCGATTCCCCCACCATGAAGACGAACGGGCTCAAAGTAACTCCGCGATAGCCGGTCAACATGAAGTAGTGCGTCACTGGGTTCATGCCGAGCATCTGCTCTTCGAATCGCGAAAAATGAGCAAGTCGTCTGGCAATGTTGTACTCGTGCAGGATGTTGTTGATCGCGGATACGACCCGCTTGCCATTCGGTTGGCATTTATGCAACATAAGTATCGAAGCCAAATGAACCTCGCCTGGGAAGTAATCGAGTCCTCGCAGGAGCTCCTAGACCGCTGGCGCCGAAAAATAAATATTTGGTCCCAAAGTAAATCTCAGGCAATGAATCAGGAGGTCACTGACGAAATCGCCGGGTATTTTTCCCAAGATCTCAATACACCTATGGCCCTAAATGCTTTGCGAACGTTGGAGAAAAATACTGAAATCAGTGACGGGGCAAAATTCGAAATGTTTGCCCACCTTGATTCACTTTTCGGTTTAGACCTTGCCCGTGAGGTTGGCAAGGACCTCAACCCGACGCCACAAATTCCTGCTGAGGTATCGGAACTACTTGAGCAACGCAATGCAGCGCGAAGTGCAAAAGACTGGGCACGAAGCGACCAACTGCGTGACCAAATTGCAGAATGCGGATTCACTGTCGTTGATACCAATCAAGGTGCACACCTAGAGCCAACGAAGAATTAGTTTGTTGGTTTTCGAGGTTGATCAGGTTTCACGCTAGCCGACGAACTTGCAGAAGCGGACGGGCTGGGACTGGTGTTGTCAAACTCGGCACCTGCTGGATCAACGGGGTCTGGTGTGGGCTTCTTTTTCTTACACACCACGTTGGGGCCAGCGTTGTAGATCGAGGTCATGGGCTCACGCTTGACCTCTGCACCATTATTAATAAATACCCGATCAACGGTGATGGTGAAGCCTTCAATTCCCGACTGGGGTCTGCACTGTTTATTCGTCATCACAATTTTCTTGGGTGTTTTAAGATTTATCCTCTCACCAAACTCCGCCTCAATTGAATCGTATTCGCGCGTTCCCCAGAAGGTGACTTTCATCGAACTATTTGTCATTTTCGTCTTAATAAGAACCGCATTCGGTGAACCATTGGTGAATTTCATGTCGAAAACTCCCCAGGCAACCGTTGCTTCAAGTCCGGGCTGGTAACGCGAAATATAGAGTGAATGAGCCCTGGTGTCTGTGCGTTCCATTCCAGCAAAAAAGGCCGCGGTCCACATAGCCGTGGTCGCAGCTGAGACACCTCCGCCAAGGGCGTCTTCAAAAACACCGCCGGGACCAATAATTGTTCCCACGGTATAACCATTTTTGACCGTGCGTTCTTTGATCGTGTCGTTCATGGAAAAAGTCTCACCGGGCATCAGGATTTTGTCATCCACATATTTGGCAGCCTGACCAATGTTTGTCACCCGATACGGAGCATAGACAAAATTTTGAGTAAAGCTGGAGAGTTTTTCATTGATGCCCAACCGCTGTGCCGCAGCTGTTGTGAGCTCCGGCTCACGGGTTCCCAGTGGAACCGAAACACTGCGGTCGCTTCCCTGAACCGACAAAACTCCAAGTACGGCGGTTGCCAGTTCTGCATCAGAGACTCCAGTGCCGACAACCGATGGAACAACAACCGGCGTGCCACCCGTAATCTTGAAGCTCGCATTGCGCCCAGGTGTTTCGGCCCGCTTGAGTTGGTTAGCAATTGATGCATGGAGAACCGCTCCGTCAAGTTCGGGAGAGAGCTGATTGCCTTGGGTAGTAAACGAGAGCGCACGAGCAATCGTAGCGGGCGCAATGGTGGCCGTAGCGTCACCGACGACTACGTTTACCGGATTGGCAACCGCCTGCTTGGCTAGTGCTTCCGCATTCATTGCATCAAGAGCAGAAACTCTCGGCGGCGTTACTTTCAACGGAGCCTCAATCGTGGAACGAGGCTGAGTAACGGCCGCAACAATCTGGGTTCCCAACACCTTGCGGTCAACCTCAAGGCCGTCGCTTCCTTGCGTCAAAGCGATTCTATTTTTGGTTACCGCAAGCTTAGGTTCGATCGGATTGAGGTTCACGACGTCGGCGATTGCGGCTACTGAATCCGAGAGCAACTCCTGATCAATAGAAATTACCGGTTCAATCTCACGCGAACCGATCAAGTCCGTGATCACGCTAAACGGGTTAAATCCTCGAGATGTGGCCTGCTCAACAGTTGCTTGAGTATCAAGTGTGATTCCGGCAGCACGTGGACGCAGTTCAAAAACTTGATCTCCAGCTGAAATTTCTAGTTTCCGGTTAAGTTTCGTGCCCACGGACTCCTCGAGCACGCCAATTGCCTCACCGACGTTCATTCCGCCAATTGCGACCCCGGACACGGTCGTTCCGGGTCGGACTCCGTCATTCGTTGCGACATAGATACCAAGAAACACGGCGATAAGGGCCGCTATCCCAGTCCCAATCCAAATGAGAGTGTGCTTTGAGATTGCCGGCATCGGTGGATGCTCACTCACAACGGATCTCCACAACTGTCGACTTCACCCTTTCAATTAAGACTATTTGGACTAGGGTCCATGTTAAACACTGCTGCCAGTTCAAGTCTGAAGCGACATGCGCACAAAATGGTCCCGGCTCTCTTCTTATTCCACAGAAACTGACGGCTGCGGCAGCCTTTTGGTTCCCTTTCGAATCTGGAACTCAACCGGGAGAGTCGCGGCGGCCGCGCCAAGAACAATCCCACCAAAGAGATAGACCATTTGACGAGCCCCCGAACTGATTGCGAGATCACTTGATGGGGAATCGGCCGAGAGCAAGACGGTCGCAGCCAGCCAGCCGGTGAAGAAAAGCCAGCCAGCCCATCGGCTTCCAACTGCGATAGTGGCCAATCGAGTAACCAAAAGGATTGCAATGAGTAGCAAAACTGTCCCCCATGGGACAACCACCACGAAGTCACCAATGGGAAAGATTAATCGATGAGCCTGAATGAATGCGCCTGTGACCCCGATGGCGAATCCCATCAGGACAAACCCAATCAGTAACAGGACTCGCCGAAGTGGTTTAGACAAGGGTGAGGCCAACAAATAGATCGCTTTCCTGTCCAGTTGCCGGCAATTCACCTCGAACGAGTCGGAAGTGTTCCTCTGTAAAGATCTCCAGGCCCAAATTATTGGAGAGCGCGAAGAATCCACTATCGGTCGTGACCTGCGTTTTGTGGGCGGTGAGAGCGTCAAATTTTGCTTGGGTGAAGGCGGATCCGTCGATCACCGTCGTGATTACCGAGTCGTCCACCGCGAACGGGATTTCATCAGGATCCATTGTGGCGAATTCGCTTTGGTCACCGATCTCTCTGAGTTTGGCAATTCCTTGCACAATCCGGCTCTTTGGGAAAGCCGTCCAGTAGACCTTGGACACCGACCAGGTCTCGCCCAATTCAGGCTTAAAACTTGGACTCTCAGCCAGAGAAATAGCGTAGGTGGTAACCCGGTGCGCCTGGATATGGTCGGGGTGCCCGTATCCACCGAAGTCGTCGTAGGTCACGACTACCTGCGGCCGCACCTCGCGAATAATTGCAACTAAGTCGGTTGCAGCCTCCAGTAGATCAGCATTCCAGAAACAGTCCGCGCGCTTGTTGCTCTCAACGCCCATCATGCCAGAATCGCGGTATTTGCCGGGACCACCCAAAAACCGAAAATCCGTAACACCAAGCAGCGCCATTGCGTGGGTCAGTTCACTAATGCGGTGCTCCCCCAAAGCATCGCTTTGATCGGCCGCCAAATGGGCCAAATCAGGGACCAGCACCTCGCCCTCCTCCCCCAGAGTGCACGTCACCAGAGTCACCGAGGCACCTTCGGAGACATATTTCGCCATGGTCGCGCCGGTACCAATTGATTCGTCATCAGGGTGGGCATGGACAATCAAAAGTCGGGCGGCAGAGGTCACCAGCTAAGGGTAGCGGCCACGAGCGGTACGGCATGATTCGCACATGAGCGAATCATTTCCCCGGCAGAAGGCCGCAACCCGCAGTTTCCGCCTTGGAGCACCCCGAAGTTTCGCTATTAAACCCGGTGGGGACTTGATTCTCTTCCTACGAACCGCAACCGGAAGGACTGCAACCACTGATATCTGGCTAGCCGAAAAAACGGATTCGGGCTGGAGTGAACGTTGCTTAGTCGAGTCAGCCGCAATATCGGTCGGCGGGAAAATCCCAGCCGAGGAATTGGCCAGAAGGGAACGCATGCGGGAGGTTACCGAAGGGGTAACCGCGTATTCCACAGACAAAGACTTCACAAAAATTATCTATGCACTTGATGGTGAACTCTTCCTGCAAGGATTGCCCCAACAATTCGGTGATGCAATCGAGAACCCAACGCCCCTTAATACCGGTGGCGGATGCATTGATCCGAGACTCAGCCCCAACGGTAATCACATTGCCTTCGTTCAAGCCGGGGCCCTGTTCGCCGTTGACGCGGGTACCCATGAAATCACCCGGCTTTGTGGACCAACAGAAGGCGAGAAGAATATTTCATGGGGACTCGCCGACTTCGCGGCAGCCGAAGAACTCGAACGCGTGCGTGGCTACTGGTGGGACCAGGATTCACAGAGCCTTCTCGTCGAACGCGTTGATGAAACCCCGGTCGAAATTGCCTGGATTGCCGACCCAGCAAACCCCCTCAAGCCGGCACGTGAACACCGCTACCCATTCGCTGGAACAACCAATGCCGGCGTGTCACTGCACCGTGTGACGCTCTCCGGTAACACCAAAGAAATCCCATGGAATAAGGACACCCATCCATATTTGGTCACCGTCAGTACATCTGGTTCAGCCACAACGTTCAGTGTTCTATCTCGCAATCAACAGAACTTGGAAATCTTCCAAGTTGTCGGATCAACGCCAACGTCAATCCAAACCAGAACCGAAAAACCTTGGCACACGGTTTCACATGGAGTCCCAACCCTCAATGACGCCGGCGAGCTAATCGAAATCCGGCCACTTAACAACGCATTTCGGCTTTGCCTCGATGGCGAAGCGATCAGCCCAGAAAACATCCACGTCACCGGCGTACTTTCCGATAGTGGTGACATCACCTACACGGCTCAAAGCGATCCGACCAACCAGCACATTTACTCGGTAGACAAAAGTCAACTTTCCGCGCACGCTAACAGTGCATCCTTGAACTCCGGCGTACGCGAAGGCAACCTGCTTGTAATCGCCCACACCGACTTCGAGCACACCAAAGCCTCCTACTCGCTCTACAGCGTCAGCGACCTTGACTCACCCGAACACGTGTTTACCAATAATGCGGAGACACCCGTGGTAACTCCCAAGGTCACGGTGGAAACAACCGGGGAACACAATCTCAAAAGTGCAATTATTTGGCCGGAAAATCGCGTAGCGGGAACAAAAATCCCAGTCATTTGTGCTCCCTACGGCGGTCCGCATTTCGCACGTGTAATTGCATCGGGTCTTTCCTTTTGCTCCGACCAGTGGCTGGCTAACCAAGGATTCGCAATTGTGATCACCGACAATCGTGGAACGCCCGGGCACGGACCCGACTTTGAATACAGCATTACAACCGACCTCGCGGAAAAAATTGTCCAAGACCAAGTGGATGCGCTAACCGAACTAGCTACAAAGCACCCAGATCTAGATCTCACCCGCGTTGGTATTCACGGTTGGTCATTTGGTGGCTACCTCGCAGCTTTGGCCACAATGGAGCGACCGGACATTTTCCACGTGGGAATTGCTGGCGCTCCTGTCACCGACTGGGCGCTTTATGACACTGCTTACACCGAGCGCTACCTCGGCTTACCCGCTGAGAACCCGGAAGTTTATGAAGCAACGTCACTGATAAACCGGGCACACAAATTGGAACGGCCGCTGCTGATCATCCATGGATTAGCCGACGACAACGTTCTAGTAGCAAATTCACTCAGGCTCTCAAGTGCACTGCTAGCCGCCGGTAAGACCCATTCGGTTCTCCCACTATCTGGTGTTACCCACATGACACCGCAGGAGATTGTTGCCGAAAACTTAATGCTCACCGAACTGGAATTCTTCCAAGTGCACTTGCAGTAATTAGAAAGGTTCTTCGCCTTCGGCGTAGTCGATTCCCTTGGGCCTGGTAGCACGTCCACCCTGCATGTTCTGTAGAACTTCACTCGGCGGTTGAACAATTCGATCCGGTTGTTCAACAAAGCCAGAATCGGGACCAATAATCTTTTTGCTACCCAGTGGCTCGGTGATTGGGTAGTGACAGGCAACAGCGTGACCGGGTGCAAGTTCCAGAAGCTCTGGCCTTTCGGCTCGGCACTTGTCCGTCGCCTTCCAACAACGGGTGCTGAAGACACAACCAGTCGGTAAATTAATCGGTGAAGGAAGATCCCCTTGGAGCACAATTCGTTTGCGCTCGGCTTCAAGTTTGGGATCGGGGACGGGAACCGCAGACAGCAATGCATGGGTATAGGGGTGGTGAGGCTGCGAATACAAATCGTCCCGTGATGCCTGTTCCACAATGTGCCCCAAGTACATCACCGCAACCCGGTTTGAAATCTGACGAACGACTGAAAGATCGTGAGCCACAAAAAGATAAGCGATCCCGAAGTCCTCCTGCAAGTCTTGTAACAGGTTAATCACTTGGGCCTGAATTGACACGTCAAGGGCTGAAACTGGTTCGTCACAGACAATGAACTTGGGCTTAAGGGTTACCGCGCGGGCAATACCAATTCGCTGGCGCTGACCACCAGAAAACTCATTGGGATAACGGTTGTAATGCTCTGGGTTGAGCCCTACCCGCTCCATTGTTTCCCGAACTGCGTTCTTAACTCCACCTTCGGGCTTAATTCCTTGAATGGCGTAGGGGGCACTAATAATACTGCCAACCGTGTGACGTGGATTAAGGGAAGAAAACGGATCCTGGAAGATCATTTGCATGCGACTTCTAAGCGGGACCAAATCGCGGCGGCTCATTTTCGTAATGTCTTGGCCTTCAAAGTGAACGCTTCCAGCCGTTGGTTCGAGTAGGCGCAAGATTGCCCGGCCGGCAGTTGATTTACCGCAGCCAGATTCACCGACCAGGCCGAGAGTTTCGCCTTCATTAACAGTCAAGTTGATTCCGTTGACTGCATTAACCGAGCCAACTTGCTTCTTGAAAAGCACGCCCTTTGAAATGGGGAAGCTTTTTTCTAAGTTCTCGACTTTGAGAATTTCCTGGTTACTCACCCGTGAACACCTCCGCCAAACGCTTGGTGGCAAATGCGGTTCGTTCTTCGTCATCAAGATGACAACGAACCATGTGGCCTTCCCCTACATCACGCAGGTCAGGACGCTCACCCTTGCACCGCTCTTCGCTGCCCGCATTCATTGCAGCGCAACGAGGATGGAAAACACAACCCGAAGGCAGGCTAATCAGCGAAGGTGGTTGACCACCAATGGAGAGTAACCGGTTGCCGGCCGAGTCAAGGCGAGGAACTGAGGCAAGTAAACCAACGGTGTAGGGCATTTGTGGTTGGTAGAACAATTCGTGCAGACCGGCTCGCTCCACAATACGACCTCCGTACATCACCACAATTTCGTCGGCCATGTCAGCAACGATTCCCAAGTCATGTGTAATCAAAATAATTGCCGTGTTGAACTCTGCTTGGAGCTCGGAAAGTAATTCAAGAATCTGCGCTTGAACTGTCACGTCAAGTGCCGTGGTTGGTTCATCAGCAATGAGGAGCTCAGGTCCGTTGATCAGGGCCATTGCAATCATGACCCGCTGGCGCATACCACCGGAAAGTTGGTGCGGGTAGTCGTCAATCCGCTGATCGGGATTTGGGATCCCGACTTTGATCAACATACGCAGTGCCTCAGCGCGGGCCTCCTTTTTAGAAACCTTGCGGTGGGCGGTAACAGCCTCTGCAAGTTGGTTGCCAATTCGATAGAACGGATGCAGGGATGCAAATGGGTCCTGGAAAATCATGGCCATTGAATTACCGCGCATGGACCGAAGGGTTGAATCTGATGCTCCCACAAGGTCCATTCCGCCCAGATTGATCTCACCTGAGATCTTCACCCCGCGGCCGGTATGCAGGCCCATGATCGCTTGGGCGGTAACACTCTTACCTGAACCCGATTCGCCAACAATTGCAAGTGTCTTGCCTTTTTCCAGATCGAAAGTTACCCCGTCAACAGCGTGAACAACACCGTCCTCGGTTTGGAAAGAAACCTGTAGGTCTTTAACGGAAAGAAATGTCATGAGAGCCTCACTCTCGGGTCAATCACGGCGTACAAGAGGTCAACAACAATATTTGCAATCACAATAAAAGTTCCGGCAATCAATACCGTTGCGGTGATAATCGCAAGGTCGGCGTCCACTACTGCCTCAACTGCTAGGCGACCAACTCCCGGCAAACTGAAAATACTTTCCGTAATAATCGCGCCACCAAGTAAGCCTGCCAGGTCTAAGCCTGCGGCGGTGACAATAGGTGTCAGACCAGCACGGAGTGCATGTTTGCGAATCACTGTTCCTTCTTTGAGACCTTTTGCGCGCGCTGTTCGAATGTAATCCTCGCTGTAGGTCTCCAAAAGCTGATTTCGAGTGAGGCGGATGTAGAACGCCATATAGACCAGAGCCAAAGTGATCCACGGCAGAACCATGGTTTGTAAGAACTGCACTGGATCTTCAAACGGAGATACGTAATTGGGGTACGGCAACCATTGCCAGCGGATAACAACAAAGAACAGAAGCAGCAGACCGATAAAAAAGGATGGGAAGGAGTAACCCACCAGCGCAGCGCCTAAAACTGAGCGTTCTTGCCAGCGGCCACGGCGACGCGATGCGTAGATCCCGAGCAATACGCCAGGAATCAACCACAGTAGAAATGCGCCAAATGAGAGCCAGAGGGTGACAGGAAGGGCTTTGAGAATAAGTGGAGTGACTTCCTCACCCTTACGGAAAGAGTAACCAAGGCAAGGTGCATTGCACTGGAAAGTGGCAGTGCCTGAACCGTAGGTGCGGCCCACGAAAATTGCCCGAACAAATTCCCAATACTGAATGTACAGCGGTTGATCAAGTCCGAGGCGAATTCGATTGGCCTCGATCACTTGGGGATTACACGATTTGCCGCACGTCAACGCCGCCGGGTCTGCGGGCAACGCATTAAACACCAAAAAGACAACCATGCTGAGCAGAATTAAAATCACCACGCCGGTCAGAATTCGGCGGATTACATAGGCGGTCATGTATTTCCTTTGGCTACAGGTGGGTCGAACAAGAAGAGGTGGACCCCGCTTGCGCGGGGCCCACCCAATTTCCTGTTACTGCATTACGTAGAGATCACCAAATGGCAATGAGCCATAGGCATCCCAGAGGAAGGCATTGCCAACCTTGGAACCCCAGAGGTACTGAATCTTTCCGAAGCGAGTCGGAACTGCCCAGGCTTGTTCCATGGCGTATTTGTTGAGTTCTTTCCATTGATCAGCTTGCGCTGTGCGATCAACGGTGCCCAGTGCGGTTTGCACCAGGGCTTCGAACTCAGCGTCGTCAACGCGGGAAAGGTTGAATCCACCATTAGCACCGAAGAGCTCAGGAATAACGGTGGACGCGTTCTGCCAGTCTGGACCCCAACCAGCAGAGTTCAACTCGTTCTGCTGTTCTGGATCAAGAACAACGCCGTAGTACTGGCCGGCTTCGATTGGGTTGAGTTTTACCTCAATACCTGCAGCGGCAAGGGAAGCTTGCACTGAAGCTGCTGCCTTGTCGTTGGTGGGTGTTTGTGGGTAATCGAAGGTGATTAATGGCATTGGTTCACCAGAATCAGCGATCAATTGCTTAGCCAATTCGACGTTACCTGCATCGGGGACCTCGCCACCGAACAAATCCGTCCACATGCCACTTTCCGCGTAGTCGGTTGCAAGGTTTGGCTTGATGACACCGTCACCCTGAGTACCGGCAAAGTCGCCGCCAGCGATGGTGAGCAGTTCGGCACGGTTAAGCGCAACGACAATCGCTTGACGGTGCATCTTGTTCGGGACCTTGGCGGAATTGATTGTGTAATAACGAACATACGGATCAAAACCGTCAACTGAACGCTCAGCAAAACGAGGATCGCCACCAGCGAACACCGTTGCCAGTGACTCTGGAGTCAAACCGGCCATGGTGACAGCGGTTTGATCGTCGCCAGCATCAGCAATGAGGCGTTGATCAATAGCTGAGGGATCGAGTGAGAACTGAACGACAACCTCGTCTGGGTATGCCGGACGGTAATCATCTGAATCCGGGTTCCAAGCCTCGTTACGCACGAGGACCATTCGCTGGCCCTTGGTGTACTCGGAGATCTTGTAAGGACCAGAGGAAACTGGTGCATTGTCATAGCCCTCGCCTGTGTCTGCTGCTGCAGGAACTGGTGAGAAAGCGGTCAAGGTGACCGTGTAGTTGAAGTCACCGGCTGGACGCTTGAGGTTGAAAGTGATGGTCTTGTTGTCCTCGGAGCAGGTGATTGCCTGATCGAATGCAGCAACGTCATTACCTTCAGTTAGATACGGTCCCTTGTAAACCGAGGAGCCGTCTTCGGTTGACGCAATATCAAGGAGAGAAATCGCGTAGGTCGGGCCGTCAGTGATGACGTCTTGAGCGAAGGTGCGGGATACGCCGTACTTGACGTCGGCACAGCCAACTGCAGTTCCGTCTTCGAAGGTGACACCATCGCGGATCGTGAACGCCCATGACGTTGCATCAGCATTTGGGGTGCCCAGATCTGTTGCCATGTCCGGAACGATTGTTACGCCTTCTGCGCCTTCGGCAAACTTGTAGGCGGTGAGAGTGCGCTGCATGTAACCGGTCATGAACGCAAGGTCCACGCCGGTGTAGTTGCGCTGCGGATCAAGATGCAGAATCTGATCGCTCTGCAACAGAATGTTGACAGTGCCACCCGTCTTTCCACCGTCTTCAACTGCTGCTTCGTCGGTCGCTGAACTTGTTGCTCCGTCTGTTGCTGCACTGTCCCCGCTATCGCTGCTGCACCCTGCGAGCACAAGTGCTCCAGATGCAGCAATCGCAACGAGGCCAAGCCCACGCTTGGACTTCCTTTTCATGATTCCTCCCTTTCAATACCGACAACTCCAAGCTGCCGACAATCGGTTGCTCCCGAATGGGGCCACCGAATTCTGTTTTCTCACTAGTTGTTTCTACTGCCACGAGGATCAAGGGCGTCGCGGATCGCATCTCCGAAAACGTTAAATGCGTAGACGACCAGGAACAGCGCAGTTCCTGGGATGAAGAGGTATGAAGGAATGATCACGAAGTACCGGACCGAGTCTGACAACATTTTTCCCCATGACGGCGTTGGTTCAATGATTCCAACACCGAGGTAGGACAGGACCGCTTCAGCTGCAATCAAAGTGGGGAGTGAGATTGTCGCGTAAACAATGATGGGAGCCCAAAGGTTTGGCAGGATCTCTTTGAACAAAACTCGCCGCGTTGGTGCCCCTGTTGCAACTGCTGCTTCAACAAACTCGCGCTCACGCAAACTGAGTACCTGACCACGAATCAGCCGCGCTAAATAGGGCCAACCGAAGAACACGAACACAATAATCAAATAGAGGAAACGAGCCCATTCAGGACTCACCCCGAATGCTTCAAGTCGTTGGGTGAGAACAGGGCTTAACGCAATGAGCATGAGCAAGAAGGGGAAAGCAAGAATCAAATCCGTCAGGCGGCCAATTAAGGCGTCGAGCCAGCCGCCCTTGTACGCGGCAACAATTCCAACCGAGGTTCCAATGAGCACGATGAAAACAACACTTGATGTGGCAATGAAAAGCGAAACCCGAGCGCCATAGAGCAAACGGGCAAAAATATCGCGGCCGGTCAGTGGCTCAACGCCAAGTGGATGCTCCCAAGAGATTCCACCCCATGGGCCCCGAGGAATTGAACCAAGGGCTGGATCAAGTGCTTCCTGATCAAATGAATAGGGATCTAGCCCGAGCGCACCAACAATCCACGGAGTGAAAATGGCAACGAAAGCAATGAGGGCCAAGAAGACCATGGCCACGACAGCCGCCTTATCGCGCTTTAGCCTGCGCCACGCAAGTGCTTTAAGGGAGAGACCTGCGACTGAATTCTCGCTGGCAATGTCTTCACCGACGACTTTCGCCGCGGTTGGATCCAGGTTTAAGGACAAAGAACACCTCCCATAACCCGAAAACGATCTAAGTTACTCGTGGGTCACTTACCCACCGCTCCGCAGGCTACACCTACAAATATGAGGAATTCATGGCATAACCACGGCCGTTATCGGATCGTGAGAATTGGAGGGAGTTACCCCTTGGCCTTGCGGCAGGCTTACCCCTTGGCCTTGCGGCAGGCTTACCCCTTGGCCTTGCGGCAGGCTTACCCCTTGGCCTTGCGGCCAGAACGCTGACGCTCGCCAGCGTCGAGGAGCACCTTGCGGATCCGGACGGCTGCGGGTGCGACTTCAACACACTCGTCCTCTCGGCAGTACTCAAGGGCCTGCTCAAGGGAGAGCTGCTTATGGGGAATCAATGGAACCAACACGTCGGCCGAAGACTGACGCATATTGGTCAGTTTCTTCTCTTTGGTGGGGTTGACATCCATGTCGTCGCTGCGGGAGTTTTCCCCCACGATCATGCCTTCATAGACCTCGGTACCTGGGCCAACAAACATGGTGCCACGCTCTTGCAGGTTCGCCAGAGCAAATCCGGTGGTGGGACCGGTGCGATCGGCCACAAGAGAGCCGGTCGGGCGGGTGCGTAATTCACCAAACCATGGTTCGTACTTGTCAAACACGTGATGCAAGAGCCCGGTTCCGCGAGTTTCGGTGAGAAATTCAGTTCGGAAACCAATCAAGCCACGTGCAGGGATGAGGTAATCCATGCGGACCCATCCGGTTCCATGGTTGATCATTTGCTCCATGCGGCCTTTGCGTAGAGCCATGAGTTGGGTGACAACACCTAAATAGTCCTCGGGGATGTCAACCGAGAGGCGCTCAACCGGTTCGTGGACCTTGCCATCAATGATTCGAGTGACCACCTGAGGTTTACCCACGGTCAATTCAAACCCTTCGCGCTTCATCATTTCAACCAGGATCGCGAGCTGAAGTTCACCTCGACCTTGAACTTCCCACGTGTCTGGACGCTCGGTTGGGAACACGCGAATGGAGACGTTGCCAATTGTCTCAGCCTGCAAACGCTCCTTCACCATGTTTGCGGTCAACTTGTTTCCACCGCTGCGACCAGCCATGGGCGACGTATTAATACCAATTGTCATCGAGATTGAAGGTTCATCAACCGTAATCACGGGCAATGCAACCGGATTCTCCGGATCGGCCAAGGTGTCACCGATAGTGATTTCGGGGAAACCAGCGACCGCAATAATGTCTCCCGGACCGGCGCTTTCCACTGAGACGCGGGATAGCGCCTCGGTCATGAGGAGTTCGACAACCTTCATTCGGGTCACGGTTCCGTCGGACTGCATCCAAGCGACCTGCTGGCCCTTTTTGATCGTGCCCTGATGAACGCGACACAGTGCCAAGCGACCCAGGTAAGGGGATGCATCCAAGTTGGTGACATGGGCTTGGAGCGGCGCGTCTTCGGTGTAACTCGGGGCTGGAATCGTCTTGATCAATGTCCGGAAAAGTGGCTCAAGGTCTTCTTCTTCGGGCATCGCTCCGTCAGCCGGACGCGTCAATGAGGCCCGGCCAGCCTTAGCGCTGGTGTAAACAATCGGAAAATCAATCTGTGCTTCATTGGCATCAAGATCAAGGAAAA